>JAURGS010000164.1 GCA_030833685.1 Rhodoferax sp.
TCATTACAAGCACATGCAATGATTGAATTGCAACTGAAATCGGCATCTTCGGGGATCAAAAACCCTTGCTAAATGCACGTATTCATAATCACAAATAGCTACTCCCAATAGTAAAACCATGGATGTTTCCTTCCAAAAAGAGATGCAATTTCAGCACGCGTAGATGATGTTTCCGTTTTTGAAATTGGCTCCCGCTTATGGATGGGAAACCCACTCTCAAAGAGGCTGACGCTTTATGTCGACCAATGGCGGAGCGTGTCGGGACATGATTGCGGTAACGCTTCCAATGCCTGGAACCGACCCTAAGCGGAAATTCACCATCAAATGTTCAATGTCAGCTTTGCCGGAATTGATCGCCAGACCTGCTGAGGTTTTGAGCTTATTCAATCCACCTTGATCTTGTTGCGCGTGATGATGTCTTGGTATGTTTTGGTGTCCTGCTTGATGCGAGCGGCCAAACCTTTGGCGCTGGGATCGTCAACTTTCCATCCTTGCAGAAACAACTTTTGACGAATCTCGCGTGAACTTAGAATTTTTTCGAGCTCCTGGCTCAGCCGAGCTTGGTGTGCAGCGGGCATGCGGGACGGCGCCATGACTGCATTCCACACCTCGATGTTTACGCCTTTGGCCCCGATCTCATCCATGGATGGCAGTGTAGGCGCCAGCGGTGTGCGTTTAGCCGAGGTCACAGCCACGGCTTCGAGTTTGCCTGCCTGAACCAGGGGAGTGACAGTCGAGGCCGGTAAAAGGGTCATTTGCACTTGCCCACCAATAATGGCGTTCAAGATGGGAGGTCCACCGTTGAAAGGCACATGGATAGGCTGTATACCCAACGCCTGCTTGAGCAATTCCATACCCAGATGACCACCCGAACCGGCACCTACTGAACCATAAGCCTGTTTGTCGCCATCTGCCTTGAGTTGGGTGATGAACGAGGCTACGCTGCGTTCGGCGACGGGCTTGGCCGTCACCCACACCAGTGGTGCGGTGCCAATCAGCGCAATGGGCGCGAAATCGGCTGCAGGGTCATACGGCAGTTTGGCGTAGAGGAATTTTGAGCTGGTTAACGGACCATTCCCGATCACGCCAATGGTGTGACCATCTTCGGCCTTTGCAATGGCATCGGCTCCAATGTTGCTGCTGGCACCGGGCTTGTTTTCCACTACCACCGACTGACCCAGGGCACGCGCCAAAGGCTCAGCAATCAGACGGGCCTGCACATCTGGCGAAGACCCTGCAGGGTAGCCAACGATGATACGGATCGGTTTGGTGGGCCAGGCATCAGCTGCTTGCGTGGCCAAGGAGGCACCAGCCGCGAGCAGCGCGACGGTGCACTGGATGCTGCGCATCAGAAAGTTTCTTTTATGTATGGAAGTCATGGCGTCATTCTCCGGTGAATTGATCGAACAAATAGGTGTGCGGTGCGCGTCTTTGATCCGGTGTGCTTTCCAGCTCATCCTGGCGCACGTGAGTGAGCAGCTCGAAGTATTCGGGTTGAGCCACGCATGACACCTCCGGCTGTAAGAATGCCACCAGTGCCTGCATGCTTTGGCGCAAGATATTCGCATCCATCTGCTGTAGCATGAGCACGTGGTCTTGGCCTGCGCCCCGCAAGCCGTTGACCGTGTTGGGCAACCAGTAATCTTCGCCGGGTGGTGCTAAGCCCCATTCAACGCGGATCGCTGCACCCCTCAAAATCAGTCGCTGAAGCCAATGGTTGAGTTGGGCCACCAGCGCGGGTGATGCCGAGCGCCATTGCACAGTAGACAACTGGCTGGCAGTGCCCAGGCCATACACCCCGCCAACTTCACAAGGCAAGCGGTAAAAGTCACGCAGTACAAGGCGCATGCGCGAAGACCAAGGAGTGGGGTGTGTAAACACATCGCGGTATTCGGGCGTATCCAAAGCATCCAGAGATCGCAGGCGGTAACAAGTGAAATACCTCAGTGGATGGTCCACGGACTGGTAGCGAGTCGCCTCCACGAAACCCGGCAAACCCACGCGCTCGGGCACATGTTCAAAACTGTGCCAGATGTCGTATTCGGCTTGCACTTTGGCACTCTCGATGCCGTTCCACAAAGCCAGAAAGGCCCGAGACTGTGCGCCGTTCATGCGAGCGCCGTCACGGTGAATCCATGGTCGGGCAACACCATCACCTTGGTCGCCACTTTGTGACGTGCAAGCTCGAAGCCCTCGGTGGCACGTGACAAAGGTACGCAATGGGTGACCATGTGTCTCAGCAAGGCGCCATGGCGGCCCATGAAATCTATCACTTCGGGCCAAGCAGCCTCAGGAGCGCGGTAGGACCCCCGGAGCTGCTGGTGTTTGCGCACCAGTGCGGTCAAATCGACCGCCACGGGCGCAGGGTGGATGCCAGTAATCACCAGTACCCCATGTGGTTTGAGTGATTGCAATGCAGGGGCAATCACGGCGGCTACACCGGTCGCCTCGATCACTACGTCAAACGGACGTTCCCGACAAACCTGGGCCAACGCTTCGTTCATGGGCTGCTCGGCAAAATCCAGCAGGTGTTCAAAACCCAGGCGACGCAAGACCTGGAGACGCGCAGCATCGCTGTGCCCGGCCACGACCACATCGGCCGCACCGGCCTCTCGGGCAAACAAAGCGATGCCCTGACCGATGTTTCCCGGTCCGAGCACCAACACCCGGTCGCCCGGCTGCACGCCAGCCGTACGGACCGCTTCCCAACTAACCGATAAAGGTTCGGCCAGGGCCGCCACCAGCGGGTCCAGTCCTTGTGGCACGGCGACACAATTGCGCGCAGGCACCCGCACCCATTCGGCAAACGCGCCGTCACGCATCACCCCAATGCCACGGCGGGTCACACAAGCATCCGTGCGTCCCTCTGTGCAGGCGGGACACACCCCGCACACCACCGAGGGCCTGACAGTCACCAACTGACCGATGTGCAGTCCGTTCACGCCAGCGCCCAGCTCGGCCACTTCGCCACTGAACTCATGCCCGATGGTCACCGGCAAGGCGGGGGCCATGAAGTGGTAACTCGGCGTCCATTCGTCGATGTGCAAGTCGGTTCCGCACACACCGGTGGCTTTCACTTGGATCAACACTTCTGATTCGCCAGGCGAAACGCGCTCGGTGTCTTGCAGCTGCAAGCCCTGAGCCGGACTGGTTTTTCTCAAGGATTTCATAGGGTCGGGATTGGGGAAAGGTTGGCCGCAGTGTGTCGGCTGGTGAAATATACGTCAAATACTGATTTCGTATTTTTCATATACGATATAAATATGCCCCATAGAACTGCGACATCTACGTTACTTCGTCACCGTGGCCGAACTTGGCAGCATCAGCCGTGCTGCGGCCAAACTGTTCATGGCTCAACCACCCCTGTCGGCACAGATTCGTCAACTCGAAGACGAGGTAGGTGCCAGCTTGCTCGTGCGTTTGCCACGGAGAGTTCAACTTACCCCGGCGGGCATCTCGTTTCTGGATGATGCTCGGGCCATACTTGCGCGGGCGGAACAGGCCACGCTGCGCGCGAGAGAGCAACAGTCCGGCCAGCGCAGCACCTTGCGCATTGGGCTCATGCCTTCGGCCACCCAGTCCTTGCTACCGGGGCTGATTCGGCGGTTAGAAAGTTCGGGCTTGAACTTGCACATTGAGGCGCAAGAGCGTGTGCCTTCATCGCGACAGTTGCAGGCGCTACGCAACGCCGAGATTGATCTTGGCTTCATCCGCCCCGCCGCGAGCAGCCCTCAGCCAGAATGGGCTGCTCAAATAAACGACCCGTATTGCCTAGCTGTGCCTGAGCGGCATGCCTTAGCACGAAGCCGTCAGGCCGTGCAGCTTTCCTCACTGGCATCTGAGATTTTCGTCGCGTTTTCGCGCTATGCCGAAAGCGATTACTACGACCAGACCGCCGCGCTATGCGAAGAGGCAGGCTTCACTGCTGATGTGCGTCATACCGCGACCCAGTTCATGAGTGTGCTGGCCATGGTGGACTGCGGATTGGGCGTTGCGATCGTGCCCGCCTCTTGCGCCTTGATGCTGCCGCCCCGGGTGCGCTTGCGCCCTTTGAGCGGTCTGCAAAGAAACAGCCGACTGGTGCTCATCCGCAGCGCTGACCGTATTCAGGACCCTTGGGTGCAAAGCATCGTGGAATTGGCTTCGCTTGAGCTCAAGGCCCTGTCAGAGGCTGTCCAAAATTTGTTTCGGAAAATCTAAGTGTGCAGGGTGGTCTGGAAAGCACTCCAGGCCCATCTCGGCTTCCACTCATTTTCGAAAATCACTCAGCGCAGAGGGGTACCAAGTTTGCGCCAAGAATTTGGTGCGGCCTGCTAAATCAATGCTGCAACACAAACCCCGCTATCGGAATGGCAGTTTTCTGAAGCTGCTGGAGTTGTACGCGAACAATCTCGCTAAAAGCCTCTCCGAGGCGAGGCAACGGACGATGGCGATTTTTCACGCGATAAACAGGGAAGCTCGGAGCGTCTTCAATGCGCGCAAATACAAGACCATCCGCCTTATGGGCACGTGCCGAAAGGTCATCTACGAAGGCCACCGCCACGCCTGTGGCAGCCACTGCACAAGCTGCCAATCCTGAGCGCACTTCGGCGGCCACGTTACGTGCCACGCTGTGCGACTCAATCCAGTGATCTATCACGGCACTTTGTGGCGCCTCATGGCTATAAGCCACCAGTCGGCCGGCCAGCACGCTAGCCAATTTGGTTTTTTTCTGGCCAATTAGAGCGTGATCTGCTGGTAAAGCGCACAGGAGTTGCCATTGCCCGATTTCTTCGACTTCAAGCGATGGATGGTCCAGAGGGGCGCTGGAGATGGCTAGGTCAGCTTCCTCTGATACCAGCAGCTTGACGAATTCCCGAGTTGGAAGTGACTCGAAAAGTACCCGGGCCGTCGGGTATCGACGAATCAGCATGGCAATGCTGCGTGGAACCAGTTCCAACGCTGTGTTGGCACTGGAGAGCACCCGCAGGGTGGTGTGCGTACCGAAACGAAGATGCGCGGCAACATCTCGCACATGCAAGACCCCCCTATAAACCTTTTCGATTTCTTCATGCAGTTCGCGGGCCTCAGCCGTGGGAACCAACCTCCCGCTGCGGCGTTCAAACAGCGCCACATCCAGTTGCATTTCAAGGTGCCGCACCAATCGACTGATGCCTGGTTGTGACACGTGCAGCAATCGCGCAGCTTCTGTTGTGGAGCCCGTATTCATCACGGCCCGGAACACTTCGATTTGTCGCAAATTCATGACATCCATTCTTCCATGAATAACTTAATGTTATTCGCAAACCACGAATTGGTATTGGATTGCATTGTTAGGGATGCATACGATGGCAGAGGTTGGACCCTGGTAGGTCCTCAAAAAAAGGAGAACCTCTCATGTTCGACACACACAAAAACGCCCCCCGGCGCATGATCATTGCCGCCTTTCTTTGCGCTTGTTCTTCGATTGTGGGAGCGCAGTCA
>JAURGS010000165.1 GCA_030833685.1 Rhodoferax sp.
GGCATGGCCACCGCACGGGACTTATCCAGGCGTTTGATGCGCTGGCCGCGGGTGAGCATGTTGTTTTGGTGGTAGGTGTCCTCGTGCTCGAGCGTTTCACCAAGATGGGTTCGTGGAATCACAGACATGCACCCCGCTTCTTCGCTCGCGTCTGAAATCGCAAACCAGGCGGTGAGCACATTTCGGCTTGATAAGCCCCAATAGGTGTTGTCCTGGTGCCAGTCGACAAAGCTTGCAGACCCGGCTTCCTTGATCCAGAAAATACTGCTCCAGCACAAAATATTAGGGCCAATCAGTTGTTCAACGGGGTCAAGCACACGCGGATCGTGAATGAGTTTGTCAAGCCACTCAAACAGCAGGTAAGCGCGGCTGCGCTGAGCAGCTTGGAGTTGTCCGCCTTGGGTAGCCTCAAACCTTTCCAGCTGCCGACGAATAGCCAGGGCCTCATCGCCAGACATTACCGGCACCGGCACCACATAGCCTTCTGTTTGGTATTGTTTGATTTGTGCTTCGTTCAACATGACCACGCTCAGCGATAGCAAGTTAATTATTTTGAGGCTAAGCGCTGGCGCTGAGGCGCAGTGCAAGACATAGTTTTTGCGCTGTGTATCTTTTTACCAACCGCAAGGGCGCGCAGCCTCTCTGGCAAAGCCCTGGCTTGCGCGCCAGGTATCGGGCATCGGGTCAAAACTCCAGGTGGCGGTATGGGCGTCGCCGCTTGCTTTATGCCAAGTGGCGCTCGCGCAGGGGGCTGAAAACAGGCTTGCAATAGCTGTGATGACCAGGGGCAAGTGCGGGTACGATTTGGCTTCGGCCCAAACGAAAGAAAACTTGGTTAATCTGCACAAGGCCCCAATTCAAGCCAGGAACACGAGCGCCCCACATGGCCGCGGCCGGCTCCCTGGCGACATGATGGCAGTCTTTAAATGCCTTGTGCTTTTGCTGGCTGTTCATCTGGGCGGGTGTTCCCAAATTGCAATGCAGGCGGCCAGTGTTGGGGCCATGGTGTCGATGGACCGCAGGACGGCCGGCGCCCAACTCGATGATGAGACGATTCAGCTCAAGGCGGTCGCGGCACTGTCACAAGCCATGGGCACCACCATCAATGTGTATGTGGCCAGTTACAACCGCCAGGTTTTGCTCACGGGGGAGGTGCCGGATGCGGCTAGCCGGGAGCTGTCCGAGCGCGTGGTCAGCCGCGTTGCCAATGTGCGCACGGTCTACAACGAACTGGGTGTTGAGAACGCCTCTACGCTAACGCAACGAAGCACAGACGCCTATTTGGCCGCGCGAATCCGGGCAGCGTTTTTTGAATCGCCCGATCTTGCGTACAGCGCATTCAGGATTGTCACGACCCGTGGAAGCGTTTACCTGATGGGCTACGTGACCCGCCGCGAATCAGACAGGGCGGCTTATGTTGTGAGCCGCGTGCCTGGGGTCAACCGTGTGGTGAAAATGCTGGAGTTGATCAGCGAGGATGAGTTGGCACGCATGAGTTTGACAGGCGGCGTGCTCGCGCGGTAGTTGCGAAGAGGGCTTGGCTCACGCAGGCGTTGACAGCTGAGCCACAGCCCGCAGCACCAGGCTGTCTGGGCAGTATGATGACCCTGACACGATCTTTGGGCAAAAACAAATGGCGCATATGCATTCATGGGCGGCGGGCCTTGTACTTTGGGGTTTGACGCAAGGGGCGGCTGTTGCACAAGCGGGTGCCCATGGCATGCATCAGCATGGCCACCATGGCCAGGCCATGTCTAATGAGCCAGAGCGACGCGAGCTGGTGGTTTTTCCAGATGCCATGCGCGCCCACACGCTTCGCAGCATGCGCCTGCATTTGGAGGCGCTACAAAAAATTCAAAACGCCTTAAGCCAGGGGCGCTTTGATCAAGCCGGGCAAATTGCCGAGTCGGCCTTGGGCATGAGCGCCTTGAGCGACCATCATGCCCATGAAAATGTGACGTACATGCCAGCGGCCATGGCGCAAATGGGCGCGGCCATGCACAGGGCCGCCAGTCAATTTGCATTGGTAGCGCAAGACGCATCCGCAACGGGCGACTTTAAAAAGCCACTGGCCGCCCTGGCCAAGCTTTCGGGCACGTGCGTGGCGTGTCACGCCGCTTATCGGCTGCATTGACAGGACGCTTGCTCAAAGAGCCTCATGAAAGCCGGGCTGTCCGCAATATCGGTGTTGGTGGGCCTGTTGACGGCTTGCGCGCACAACCCGGAAAAGTTGCGCAGTCTGCAAACAGAGATTGATGCCCTCAAGAGTCGCCTTGCCAAACTAGAGGCACAGCAGGGCGCCAAAACTGAAGCAAGCGGCACAGTACAAGCCGAGCCGGCTATTGGATGGCGCAACCCAGCGAGCTGGAAGCTGATGCGAAAAGGCCTTTCAGCGGGCGAGGTGCGCAAAATCTTGGGCGAGCCCAGCCGAATATTGGCTGGCGCGATCGTCTTTTGGTTCTACCCCAATGACGGACGTGTGGCCCTGATTAACGACCAGGTTAACAGCTGGACAGACCCGCCTTAAGTTCGCTGCGCGCGCGATGGACGCAAGGTGTCGCCCCGAAGGGTGGGCGCTTTGCAATGGCGGCGATGCTTTAATCCGCGTAGCCGGGCATTTCCCGGTCGAGCACGCGCATCATGGCTTCAAAAAACAGGCGCTCGCGCTCTTGCCGGGTGTGGCGATCCTCGGGGTGCGGAGTCTGAACGCGCTGAACAACCTCATCAGATAAAAGTTTTAAAGGCTTGCCCGTACTCATGGCCAGAATTTGAGCCCGGCAGACCCGCTCGAGCTTGTACAGCCGTCGGTAGGCTTGGGCAATGGTGTCGCCCGTGACCAACACACCATGGTTTTTCATGAACAAGACATGCTTGGCCTGGGCATTTTTTCCGCTTTGCGCGTTCAAGACGCCGGCGAGCCGCTCGCCCTCCTCCAGCGTGTCGGCAACACCGGTGTAGGTGTCGTCGTAAGCAATATGCCCATGAAAAAA
The DNA here is from genome assembly GCA_030833685.1 of Rhodoferax sp. Classification (GTDB taxonomy): domain Bacteria; phylum Pseudomonadota; class Gammaproteobacteria; order Burkholderiales; family Burkholderiaceae_C; genus Rhodoferax. The sequence goes on from JAURGS010000165.1 coordinate 2,991, forward strand.
CGCGGCGGTCTGGCTGGCTGGAAGCAGGCGGTTGTCTTCCAATAGGTTCAATGCCACCGCCCAGTTCTGGTGGGTGTGCAAAACAACGCGAGCACCACACAAGCGATGGATGGGCGCATGAATGCACTGCGCAGACTGCTCAACCACACCTTGGCCTTCAAGCGTATTGCCGGCCTCGTCAAAAACAATCATGTCGCTGGCGCGCGCCTCAGACCAGTGCAGGCCAAAAGGAAGAATCAAGTACTGGTCATCACGCCCGGGGACCGTAACCGTGAAATGGTTGTCAATGCCTTCTTCCAGGTCGTGAAAAACCGCCAATCGATGCGCCGCGGCCAGTTGGATCTTGGCTTGAGACACATGGTCAATAGCGCGCAGGGGGTGAACGGACATACAAGGCCTTTGCTTAATCGTTGCGTTGACCGAAGTATATTGACCGGCCCCCTCTTTTTGGGCGCTGGCGGCAGTACAAGCCAGCTGCTCTTGTCAATCCACAGGCGGGCGGTTATTCGTTAACCATCAGGCGGTGAGGTAACTCAGGCTCAAAAGAGACAACACCGTGGACACCAGCACGGCTTTGGCGATAGTGGTGGGCTTGATGCCATATTGCAAGGCAATCACAAAAGGCATGGCCCCACAAGGGCCGGCAGCGACCAAAAACCCCAATTGTTGCCAGGTGGGCTGCATCACAACCACGCCGCTGGCTAAGGCAAACAAAGCGGGATGAACCAATAGCTTGACGCCCACCGTGAACCAGGTCAGTCCGCCCAGTGGTCGCAAAGGTTGGTCTGCCAGAATCACGCCCAGTGCGAACAGCGCGGCTGGCGCTGCTGCACCCGCAGCAAAATTGGCATAGGTGAACACGCCGCTGGGCACCATGTCCCTGTTGAATGCAGCAAACAGCCCAACCGCGGTGGAAATGACGATGGGGTTTTTGGCCAACATGACGCTGACCTTGGCAAAGCCATAGGCGCCATTGCCCTGGCTTGAGCGCGCCTTGAGCAAGTCCATGGCCAGAACGCTAAGGCAAAAAACCAGGATGTCGATAAAAACCAGTGCGGCGATGGGGCGGCCTGCGGCGTCACCGTGCAGCCCCTGCGCAATTGGCAGTACAAACATCAGGTGGTTCACAAAGCCGGCAGCCATGCCAATCAACAAGGCCTCTTCGGCAGAGCGACGAAACACCAACTTGGCCACGACAGCCACGCCGATGTAGACCACGGCCTCAGTGCCCAGGTAGGTCAGCACGGTGGGCCAGTCGGCAGCGCTAAACGCGAGGCTACCCACCAGCTTAAAGATCAGCGCGGGCATGGCCACATAAAACACAAAGCGGTTGATGGCCTGGGCCGTTGCAACTTCAAAAAAACCGGTCAAGCGCATGCCATAGCCCAGCAGCATCGCCATGAAGATCGGCAGGATGGGGTCAGCCAGGTTGGATAAGAGCACGGCGAGAGCTTTTTGGGTCACCAGGGGCGCAAGGGGCGAGGCAGTCTAGCAAACGCCCCGCCAGAGCAGCGCAATCACGCGATCATGCGCGCACGTTGATCAATAGTTGATGTCCCAGGACTGGTTGCATCGGCGGCAGCACACCTTGATCTGGCTGTCGCGTTTGTTATCGCTGAGCAGGCTGAACTTGCCATAAGTCGCGCAGCTTGGGCAATTGGCCTGGTTAGCCAGATCCTCGGCATGCATCAAAAGGTAGAGGTAGCGGCGCAGCGCCCACACGCCGATGGCAGCGCTGATGATGAACAGCACCGCATTGACCAGTTTTAGCTGGGCACTGCTGCCGTCCATGGCTTCGAGCGTGCCTAAAAGCCCCACAGCGCTCAGAATGGTCAGCAGCAAGTGAGCATGGCTTGAGAGCAGCTCGCGTTCGTACCATTTGCGAAAGCCCAGTTGCCTTACGCCCTCAGCCAGGCCGAGGTTCAGCGGGTTGCGCGGTTCATTGGCCATGACCCGGGGGTGGTCAGTGTGTTGGGTGTTCAGAAGAGGGGTGTCGCCGCTGGACTATAGCAGTGGTGCCCCAGCGCAGCACGGCGGCCCAATCGAAAAGATGGCCGCGCGATTGCCGGGCTGTCGAGCGCCAAGGGCTGGTGCTGGATCTGTCCCGAGGGCAGTGTTTATGGGTTCAGGCGGGTTTGCGTGATCTATGTCAAGGGCGCAATCACTTCCCGCTGTTAGCCTGAAGGCGTTCTTCACCGTATATCTTCGAAGGGTTATTTATGAAACTGCATTATTTGATGGCGTCGGTAGCGGTGGCACTTGGTATGCCAGCACTAGCAGCCGATACAACTTATCGGGCAGACGTTGCTCCCATTCTCAAGGCCCAGTGCGCGGAATGTCATTCCGCGGACGCCGGCGCGCCGACCCTCAAGGACTTTGAGCTGGCTAAAGAAAAGTACGAAAAAGAAAAACTTGGCCCTCGTACAGACTCCTATGAAAACCTGCTTGCGTTAATTGCCTTCCCGGATACA
>JAURGS010000166.1 GCA_030833685.1 Rhodoferax sp.
CTTATGGTAATACTGTAAGAAAAGACCTTCAAGAAAGTGTATCTGAGAAAGCTAAATCCCGTCTTGCTGGCACCGAAATCACCGGCAATATTTTTAAGGGTGAATTAAATGTCGGTGAAAATCCAAACCTCTATGGCTATGCTTTACAAGCCGCCGGCGTTTTAGGTTCTCTTGCGCCGACCATCGTAACGGCTATTGCAACTCGCGGAAATCCAGCCGCACTTGAAGCCGTTGGTTTTGGTATGGGTGCCGCAGAAGGAGCAGACACCGCAAAAGAATATATAGGCAAGCTGACTGACCAACAGCTACTTGAAGTCAGCCCTTATTACAAAGCTATGGTTGACCGTGGTGTGCCGATTAAAGAGGCGCGTCAAATTATTACAGATAAAGCTGCTGAAAATGCCGCTATGTTGCAGGGCATGATTGGCGCTGTCGGTGGGCGTATTACCGGTAAACTTGTAACCGGTGCTTACGATGACATCCTTTCTCGCGTTGGCGGTAAATCCCTTGGTGGTCGAGTTGCTGCCGGTACCGTAGGCAGTGCACTTGAAGAAAGTGTGCAAGAAGTTAGCGAAGGTTTGGGTGCGGACATCGGTATTCGCAGCCAAATTACAAGCAAAGAGATTGGCGAAGGTTCTGCCGCAAACCTGATTCTCGGTGCGCTTGGCGGTGCTGGCCCCGGCGGTATTCGTGGTGCAGTCAGTAAAACACCTGAACAACAGATCGCCCAGCAAATCGAGACCGGTGTCGCGCAGGCCCAGCCAGCTGGCGTGAACGAAGCCGCGATCCGTGCGCTTAACCCCCAGACCTACGACCAGACAATCGTCACGCCCCAGCAGACGGTCAACCGTAGCGCACAGATCGATGCCCTGTCACAAGCCACATCGGTCGATGCGGCTGTGACGGCGGCTATGGATTTGGCTGGCACGGTAGAGGGCGCAAGGTCTTACGCGCCAGCGCAGGCACCGGCTGCAGCTACGCCAATGCAAGGCCCTGTGCCGACCTTTGGCGGTCAAGCAATCGCCCCTGCCATAGGCACCGTGACACCGCAAGCCGAGCTTGTCACGCCAACGCCTGCGCTTGTGACACCTGCGGCAGCCCCTGTCACCATAACGGCTCCTGTCGTGACACCGGAAACAATTCCTGTCACAACGGTTGAAGACCGTGGCGCGCTTCCAACACTGGCACCCCGTCCTCAGCGCATTCAAGGCAAGGCTGTGGCAGACTTGTCAGAAGATGACTTGCGTGCCGTCGTGGAAAACGATGCTGCGCCAGCGATCACCCGACGTGGCGCTCAGATTGAATTGGATGCGCGTGCGAAGGAAGTTTTGGCAACCACGCCGGAAGTTGCGGCAACCACGATACCTAGCGCCCGTGCGGGTTCTGAGGCGGTTTTGGCAACCTCGCCGGAAGTTGCGGCAACTACAGCGCCTCGGGTTGATAGTATTGAAAGATTGCCTGTTGGCCCCGGCAGCATCAAGCCTCGGGTCATTGCGGAAAACAAGCCCCTTTACCGGGAGACAAATACCGACGGCATCGGTGGTCTGCTGCGCGAAGACAAACAGTTCACCCCGGAGAACATGTTTGTTACCGACAACAAGGATATTGCATTAGGCCAAGGCAAGAACAAGGGTGTGCTTGTTGAGTTTCGTCCGAACTCACTGAGCGGGGAAGAGAACGTCAAGCCGATGACGGGTGAGCTTGCAGGTCGTGAATACAAGGCAGACCTCTCCGCCCCCCGTGCGGTTCAGTCAATTACCTTTACTGACCCCAAAGAGTTAAAGGCCGTGCGCGGTCTAACGGGGCGGACGTTGATGCAAGAATTTGACCGGTCAATAAACGACGCCGGCCAAACGGTATTTACAAGAAAGCCCCAAGCGCCAACCCCGGAGGTTTCCCGTGAAACAACAGAAAACTTTATCGACATCCCAGCTGACGCCAGCACAGCGGCACTGCCTAACGCCGACGCTGAACCAGTGGGTGGCGTCGCTGCCGCAGACAGAGCAAGAGCAGTTGCACAAGAAGCTGTCAACCGTTGGGCTGCAAGCGAAAACGTAACTGATGCGCCTGTTTTAAATCCGGCTCCGGCAGAAGAAGACGCGGCAGTCAACCAAATTGCCACTGCTCTCAATAGCCAATTCGGTGGGCGGGTTTACGCTTATCACGATCCCCAACCTACCTCGGCCAATGGCTTTGCTTTAGGCGGTACGGCATTCGTCAATACAGCATCACCCAACGTCAACGTTGCCAAGACCTCGCTTCACGAATTCAAACATACGATCGAACAGATTGCCGAAGCCGAGACACGTCAAGGTTTAACCAACACCCCTGCTCAACAGTTTACGTCAAGCATTGACAGTATATTCACTGACATGACAGGGGAAGGCAAACGCGCTTACGCCGAGAACTTCCTGCACAAAGAAGAGCTGGATGCAATCGCTGATCCAGCTGCCCGTGAGCAAAGGCTACAGGAGCTGTTACAAGAGCCGCTGCTGGTCTCGGAGATGACGGCTGACTTCCTTGGTAACCGTGCCACGGACAAAGCCTTCTGGCGCGATGTGGCAAGAGCTGACCCAACCGGGTTCAAAGGCTTCGTCGATAAGTGGATTGGTATTATTGACAACCTGTTGTCTACCTTGCAAGGTAAGGCTAGCCAGAAGAAAGGTGAGTCAGCCAAAGTTGACAGTTACATCCGTGACTTGAAGCAAGCCAAGATGGTTGCGCGTGAAGCCTTGATCGCGTATCGTCGTGGCACCCTGCAGCAGACGACTGCAGCAGCCGGCACGCCGGCCATGAGTTTAAGAGAAGGAGAAGGACGTGAAACAAATATCCCCGGTCGAGGTGAAGGCGTACAGCCGTCTCCAGAACGAGCTGGACCAGCAGCTGGTGAAGCTAGGCGCAGTGACCTCCCGAGCTACGGAGAAGCCCGAGAAGGCGCGATCTCCGTCGTCGGAAGGCACTACTCGCCCCGAGTTCAAACAGCCTTAAACAGCGCCTATTACGGCACCGGCTTGCGTGGTGCAGAGGGCAGCCGCCTGCGGGAAAGCAAAGACTCCCGCATCAGCAGCCGCATCTACTTCTACGTGGACACCGGCAACGGCATTCGCCCTGAGAGCGGCGTCGGTCGTTTCGCCCACGAAGTCCAGCTGAACAATATCTATGACCCTGCCACCCGCCTGATCCCGCCGCAGGGTAATGCCAACGCATTCGAGTCTGCGGTAATTGACGCTGGGTTCGACGGCTACATTGCACCATTCGGTCGCGGCGCTGCGGTGGTTATGCTGGGGCCGAAGCACGACTACGTGCCCGTTCAATCGCTGGAAGCTCCGGCCTTTGCCAAAAAGCAAAAGGTCGAGGAAGCCAAACCAGAAACCGGCAAGTACAGAGACATCGCCGATTCGTTGGGTCTCTCTGAGGCCCAGTACCAAGCCGGTGTTCTGGGCTTGATGACTGGTCAGACGAAGAGCAAAACCTTCGAGACTCCGCTGGTTGGCGGAATACCTGAAGTCGTCCAGTGGTTGAACCAAAGATACCTTGACGCGGGTATGGCCCCGCTCGATCTAAAGAACGCAGGCGATCGTACCACTTTGGCCAAGATGATGGCAGCCGAAGCGGTCGGTGCAATCAGGAGTGCAGGCACTGCGGTGGAGTGGTATGACGACACCGTGCGCAAGACGCTCCAGATCATGGCAGTCAAGTATCCAGAACTGAACACAGACCAAAATGCCCGGAACGCATTCCTGATGGCGGTGGCAATTTCGTCCCAGACGATGAACGTCGAAGACAATCTCCGTTACGCATCGAAGCAGTACGAGGCTTATCGGGCTTCAGTCGATGCCAACGGTGTAGGCCAGTTCCCTGAAACCGGCACCGGCAAGTCGGCTCCGGCCATGGCCAAGAATTTTGCTCTGGCCAACAACCTGTTGCGCGAGATGGGTCCAGACCTGCTGCGCCGATTCTTGCAGACCGAGTTCACCAAGCGCGAACTCGAAAGCATTGGATTCAAGATTGGCGGCGAATCGATGGACGAAGCTATGCTGGGTTCAGCCGTGTTTGGACCCAAGATTGGATTCGGTTTCTACAGCAATCTGTCAGGTAACTTTGAGCCAGTGACCATGGACATGTGGTTCATGCGCACGGTCGGTCGCTTGACCGGCAAGCTGCCGGCGTTTGAGGAAAAACTCTTTAGCGAACAGGTAGGCAAACTGCGCAGCGCCATGGCCGAGACCGGCGATTCAGGCGCTGGCGTTTACGCTGCCGACTTTGATCAGGCTCTGGTAGATGAGGCAATGAAGTCGGACGAAGGTGCCATTGCATTGGCGCGTGCCGTCTACAGTTTGCACAACCGCCAGTTTATCAAAGAGCGCGCCAAGTTTGACTCAGGCGAACGCAAGAAAACCAAGCTTGTCAGCGCGGCCACGTCAATCATAAAATCGGCGGACAAGCCCAAGGATTCACCGAGCAGCGGCGGTGAGCGCCAGCGCCTGCGTGACGTGGTTCGCCAGATGGTGAAGCTGGTTGAAGAGCAAACCGGCAAGCGCGTACCGCCGGCGGCTTTGCAAGCTTTGATCTGGTACCCAGAACAGGAGCTTTACAAAAAGCTGGGTGTTAAACTGCGGGTTACCAGCCAAGACTACGCCGGCGCGGCGCAGTCGCTTTTGATTAAAGAGGGTTTCGATGGAAAACGAATCAGGGCAGCAGCCGAATCTGGACCAAGACCAGCACGACAAATGGCTGGCGGCAAAGTCGCCCGAACAGCTACTGAGGCTGGCGCAAAGGGCGAAAAGCTTGGCCCTCTCAAAGGAGAGGAAAGGGCAGCTTTCGTCGGGCCGCGTATTGCCGAAAGACTAAAACGCGAAGCTAACGCCAAATCGCTGGTCGATGTGTTTACAGGTTTAGACAAGCGGGGTCTTCCCAAAACGAAGATGGCATCACTGGTCGAACGCCGAGATGACGCAGCAAGAATCAACTACGTGCAGGAAAATTTTATAGACATCCTGTCTGAGCTGGAAGATTCCGGCAAGGTCAAGATCAACTGTGATTGAGGTTTGACATGACACCTACTATGATCATCTCCGCTAATCTGAAAGCGGCACTCGATGAAGCAGTTCACGCTGAACTGTATGCGGCAAACCTGTACAAGCACATTGCCAATCAACTGCAACGTCTTGGCTATTTCGGCGCACAGAAATTTTTCCTGAAAGAAAGCGCGTCCGAACTGGAACACTACCAGCTGCATGTTGATTTTCAAAACGATGTCGGTACCGTAGCCAAGGTTCCTATGATCGAAGCGATGAACGAATCGATCAAAACTTTTAGCGATGCGATTGAGCTGGGATATGAAACCGAATTGGAATTGTACGAGAACTACAAAGACTGGTATGGACAGGCTAGTGGTGATCCGGTAGTGCAACAGTTCCTGCTCCAGTTCTTGGAGCTGCAG
>JAURGS010000167.1 GCA_030833685.1 Rhodoferax sp.
TGACGGCGCGCTGGCTTAAAGCTCTTTCTTGGCCTCGGGCCGCTCGGTCATGGTCTTGCTGACCTGTACTTCCCGTCCTTTGAGCAGGTTGATCGCCTGTTTGAGCTGAAAGTCATTGCCAGAACCAAATTCGGGCAGCCGGCGTTCAGCAGCCGGCTTCTTGAGTTCCTCTTCCAGGCGCTTTCGGGCTTCTTCCCGGGCTTTCTCGAGCTCAGGATTGGTTGCCAGGGGGTTCTTGCCATCGCCGAGGTGTTTTTCAAGATCAGCTTCGCGCGTGCGCAGAACCGCAAACAAATTTCCTTCAGCGGTTTCATCGACCATCAGGTCGGGCACGATGCCTTTGGCCTGAATAGAGCGGCCGCTAGGCGTGTAATAGCGGCTGGTGGTCAATTTCAGACCCGCAGTCGGACAGTTTTCCAGCCGATAGCGGGTTTCCAGGCAAACCGCGGTCTGCACCGAACCCTTACCAAAGGTTTGGCTGCCCAAAAGCTTGGCACGTTTGTGGTCCTGCAGGGCGCCCGCTACGATCTCGCTGGCCGACGCTGAACCCTCGTTGACCAGCACCACCAGCGGCACAGATTTCAGCGCTTTGCTGGCCGCCTCGTCCAGCAGTTTCAGCGGGTCATTGCCGCGCCGTGCGTAGTAGCCTGGCGACGCTTTGTAGGTGAATTTGCTCTCAGGCAACTGACCATTGGCAGAGACCACGGTGACGTTTTCGGGCAGGAAGACAGCAGAGAGCGCCACGGCGGCATCCAGGAAGCCCCCGGGATCATTGCGAAAGTCCAAAACCAGCCCTTTGAGTCGGGGTTCTTCCTTGTAGATTTCATTGAGCTTTCGGGAAAAGTCGGCCACCGTGCGCTCCTGAAACTGGCTCACACGAACCCAGGCAAAGCCAGGCTCGATCACTTTGGCGCGCACTGATTGGGTGCGGATCACCTCGCGCACGACGGTCACCGTGAAGGTGCGGCTCTCGTCGCGACGAAAAACGGTGAGCACGACCTTGGTGTCGGGCTCACCGCGCATGCGCTTGACCCCCTCATTGAGTGTCAGGCCCTTGACTGGGGTGTCATCAATCTTGGTGATCAGGTCGTTGGGTTTGAGGCCTGCGCGAAATGCGGGCGAGCCTTCGATGGGCGAGACGACTTTGATCAAGCCTTCTTCCTGCGTGATCTCAATGCCCACGCCGACAAACTTGCCTGTGGTTCCTTCGTTGAAGTCTTTGAGCGCTTTTTTATCCAGATAGACCGAATGCGGATCCAGGCCAGAGACCATGCCCGCGATCGCGTCAGTGATCAATTTCTTTTCATCAACTGGCTCGACATAGTTGGTCTTGATCATGCCAAACACTTCGGCGAGCTGCTGCAGCTCCTCGAGCGGTAGTGGCGCCAAAGTGCTTCGTGCAACGGTTTGCAGGGAAACAGTGGTCAGGGCGCCGGCGACCAGCCCGACAGATACCCAGCCCGCGATTTTTAATTTATGACCCATGATTAGCTCTCTTGAAGTTCAGGGCGTAAGCGTTTTTAACCGATTCAACGTGACATCCAGCCTGTGCCGCTCAGGACTTTTTTCCTTGTGCAGCCACAGCGGCCGCGGCGCGCTCTACCGCCAGCGCGTCACCCAGATAGTAGTGACGTATTGGCTTGAGCGCTTCGTCCAGCTCATAAACCAGTGGAATGCCGTTGGGAATGTTCAGTCCCACGATGTCCTGGTCAGAAATCTGATCCAGATATTTCACCAGCGCACGAATGGAGTTGCCATGCGCTGCGATGACCAGTCTTTTGCCGCGCTGCAAGGCTGGCGCCAGCGCCTCGTTCCAAAACGGCAGCACCCTGGCGACCGTGTCTCTGAGACATTCGGTCAGCGGCACCTGCTCCGGTGCGAGCTTGGCATAGCGAATATCGCCGCGTTCGCTGCGCGGATCCTGGGGCTCGAGCGCCGGTGGCGGCGTGTCGTAACTGCGCCGCCAGACCAGCACTTGTTCTTCGCCGAATTTCTTTGCGGTCTCAGCCTTGTTCAGGCCCTGCAGCGCGCCGTAATGGCGCTCGTTGAGGCGCCAGCTGTTGACCACAGGCAGCCAAGTGCGATCCATTTCATCGAGCACATGCCACAAGGTTCGGGTCGCGCGTTTGAGCACGCTGGTGTAAGCCACGTCAAAGTCATAGCCTTCGGCTTTGAGCAGGCGGCCGGCCAAAATAGCCTGCTCCAGGCCCGTGGGCGTCAGGTCGACATCGGTCCAACCGGTGAATCGATTTTCGAGGTTCCAGGTGGATTCTCCGTGACGGATCAGAACAAGCTTGTGCATGGTGCAGGTGGAGGGCGCGCGAAAGGCAAGCGTCCATTCTAAAATGGCGCGTTTTGATTTGCAGCACAACAAGGAAAGACCCTGTGAAATTTGTTCTGGACAATTGGATGTTGATTGCCGTGGTGTTGACCTCGGGCGCGATGCTGTTTTGGCCCATGATTAACGCTGCAGGTGCTGGCTCGCTCAGCGTTGACCTGGCTGTGCAGCGCATGAACCGCGATAAAGCGGTGGTTATTGATGTTTGCGAACCCAAGGAATTTGCCCAGGCCCATATCGCTGGCGCTAAGAACATTCCCTTGTCGGAGTTGGCCGCCAAGCTGCCCGGTGCTGTGAAGAACAAGGAACAGTCACTGATTCTGGTTTGCCAGTCTGGTAGTCGCAGCAGAAGTGCTGTGGCGATGGCCAAAAAGCTGGGCTACACCCAAGCTGAATCCATGGCCGGGGGCATGGGCGCCTGGCGCAGCGCCAACCTGCCGATTCGCAAGGCCTAAAACCCGTCGAGCCACAAGGAATTGCCATGCAAGCCGTCAAGATGTACACCACTGCTGTTTGTCCCTACTGCATTCGTGCCAAGCAGTTGCTCAAGGCGCGCGGAGTACCAAGCATTGAAGAAGTTCGTATCGACCAGGACGCAGCGCAGCGTGATGCCATGATTTCGCAGACTGGCCGGCGCACGGTGCCGCAAATTTTCATCGGCACCACGCATGTCGGTGGCTGTGATGACTTGATCGCGCTTGATGGCCGCGGCGGCCTGCTGCCTTTGCTCAACGCGGACTGAAGCCCCCTTTTTTTGCTGCAAGCCAGTCTTGCAGTGAACCCACTTACCCCAACGAAAGACCACCATGGCTGACACACCCAGCGTCTCGCAAGAGGCTGTATTCCAGATTCAACGCGTTTACCTCAAGGAAGCCTCGCTTGAGCAGCCGAACTCACCAGCGATCTTGCTTGAGCAGGAGCAACCGACCGTTGACATCCAACTGGGTGTTAACGCGGTACCGGTAGCCGAAGGCGTTTTTGAGGTGGCGGTGACCGCCACGGTGCATACCAAGATCAAGGACAAAACGGTTTTCCTGGTTGAGGTGACCCAGGCCGGCATTTTTGAAATTCGCAACCTGCCCGATGAGCAGATGGGTCCTGTCATGGGCATCGCCTGCCCGCAAATCGTGTACCCCTATTTGCGGGCCAGCGTGGCCGATCTGATCACCCGGGCCGGTTTCCCGCCTGTGCACTTGGCCGAAATCAATTTCCAGGCCATGTTTGAGCAGCAGCAGGCCGGCCAAGCCGGTAATACCCAGTAACACCCATGAAGCTGGTCGTGCTGGGCGCCGGTGCGTGGGGTACAGCACTGGCTGTGAACCTGGCCAACCAGCGTTCGCAGGCGCCCTGGGTCACCCTGTGCACGCGCCGAGCCGATTTCTGTCAACAGCTGCGCAGTGACCGCGAGAACCGGCGCTACCTGCCCGGCGTTGCCCTGCCCGAGACGCTGCAGCTTTGTGCCAGTGAGCCCGTGGGCCTGCGTGAACTCTGCTTGGGGGCAGACCTGGTTGTCTTGGCCACGCCTATGGCCGCTTTGCGCGAGATGTTGCAGTCGCTGCGAGACTGCGACGCGCCTGTGGTTTGGTTGTGCAAGGGCTTTGAGGCTTCTCGCGATGGCGCCATGGGGCTGCTTGGGCATGAGGTGCAGGCACAGGTCGCTGCCCATCTGCGCGTGGGTGTTCTAAGCGGTCCCAGCTTCGCTCTGGAGGTCGCGCAGGGCCTGCCCTCAGCCCTGGTTGCTGCCAGCACCGATGCGGCACTTTGCCAGCGCATGGTGGAGATTTTTCACGGGCCTCAGATGCGGGTTTATGCCAGCCAGGATGTGATTGGCGTGGAGGTTGGTGGCGCACTCAAGAATGTGATGGCCATTGCCGCCGGTGTTTGTGATGGTTTGAATTTGGGTCAGAACGCGCGCGCCGCCTTGATCACCCGTGGCTTGGCGGAAATGACGCGCCTGGGACTTGCATTGGGCGCAAACGCCCAAACATTCATGGGGCTCAGTGGACTGGGTGACCTGGTGCTGACGGCCACCGGCGACCTATCGCGTAACCGCCAAGTGGGCATGCGTCTGGCAGCCGGACAGCCCTTGGCAGCGATCACGGCGGCTCTGGGCCACGTCGCTGAGGGCGTTTACAGCGCACGCACGGTGGCGCAGCGGGCGCGCCATCTCGGGGTAGCGGTACCCGTGACGGACGCGGTCGTTACCTTGCTCGATGGACAGGTCTCGCCGGCTGCCGCACTGGCGACCTTGATGGCACGTGAGCCGGTGGCGGAGTCGCAGCGTCAGCATTAAAGCGGTGCAGGTAGCGGTACGCTTGCGCCTGGCTGGTGGGTAATTTGTTGAAGGGTTAAGTCATGTCAATTTGGAGCCAGGAAAGGCAGGCGCAGCAAGCAAAGCAGGATGTGGCGCGTGCGCTGGACGAAGACCTGGGTGCGGCAGATTTGACGGCTGCTCTGATTGACCCTGCTCTGGGGGCCAGCGCCAAAATTGTGGCGCGCGAGTCTGCGGTGATTTGCGGCTGTGCCTGGGTGGAGGAGGCTTTTTTGGCCATTGACCCGAAAGCGCGCTTCACCTGGCATGTGAAGGAGGGCCAGCGTTGCGTAGCCGATCAATTGATCGTGGAGGTCCTCGGGCAGGCCAGAGCTTTGCTGAGTGCCGAGCGGACCGCATTGAATTTCTTGCAATTGCTCAGCGCCGTGGCCACCAAAACAGCTTTGTTTGTTCAAGAGGTGGCCCGTGTGCCTGGCGCCAAGGCCCAGATTGTGGACACCCGCAAGACCTTGCCTGGCCTGCGAATGGCGCAAAAATATGCGGTGATTGCTGGTGGCGGTGCTAATCACCGGCTCGGGCTTTTCGATGCGGTGCTGATCAAGGAAAACCATATCGCCGCAGCCGGCGGGATTGCTGCCGTGATGCAACAAGCCCGTGCTGTTGCCCCTGAGGCGCAATTTGTGCAAATCGAGGTGGAGTCCATCGACGAACTTGGCCAAGCCCTTGAAGCACAAGCGACGATGATTTTGTTGGACAATTTTTCCCTGGACGATATGCGCTTGGCGGTGCAGCGCGCTGCAGGGCGCGCGA
>JAURGS010000168.1 GCA_030833685.1 Rhodoferax sp.
GCACAAACGCACCACTTTTCTTTAAGTTGTCTGCAGTCTCTTTGCTGTTGAACACCAGCGCGGTGTAGAAAAAGCAGAAAAAGATAATGGCAGACGCATAAAACATGACGTAGACCGGCTGCCCAGGGGAGAGCGAACCGGCAATGTCTTTCAGCCAAGTCATGGACTGACCCGAGCTGAACCAGCCCACCACGGTTGCTGGCAACAAAATGATGGACGAGGCAAAAATCGGCGGGATAACACCGGCCATGTTCAGTTTGAGCGGCAGGTGTGAGGACTGGCCACCGTACACCTTGTTGCCAACCTGACGTCTGGCGTAATTCACAAGAATCTTGCGTTGGCCTCGCTCAACAAACACAACAAAATAAGTCACCAGCACCACCAAAGCGATGATGACCATGGACACGATGATGCTCATCGCACCCGTGCGCACAAGTTCCAGCAGGCCGCCAACCGCGCTGGGCAGGCCGGCTGCAATACCCGCAAAGATCAATATGGAAATTCCATTGCCCAGTCCGCGTTCGGTAATTTGCTCACCCAGCCACATCAAAAACAAGGTGCCGGATGTCAATGTCACCACAGCCGTCATGCGAAAGCCAAAGCCTGGGGCTATCACCAGACCCGGGGAGCTCTCAAGCGCCACCGCAATACCCAAGGACTGAAACAAAGCCAGGCCCAGAGTCGCGTATCGGGTGTACTGGGTGATCTTGCGCCGGCCGGCCTCGCCCTCTTTCTTCAATTGCTCAAAGGCGGGCACCACATACCCCATGAGCTGCATGATGATGGACGCCGAGATATAGGGCATGATGCCCAGCGCAAAAATCGTAAAGCGTGACAGCGCGCCACCAGAGAACATGTTGAACATGCCCAGGATGCCGCCCTGCTGACCTTTGAAGAACTTTTGCAGCTCCATCGCGTCAATGCCGGGGACCGGGATGTGTGCACCAATGCGGTACACCACCAAGGCGAGCAGCAAGAACACCAGACGGCGACGCAAATCGCCGTACTTGTCTTTCTGTCCCAGAACTGCGCTACCTGTTGCCACGAGAATTCCGTTTCCGAATCAGGTCAGGCCAACGAGCCGCCAGCCGCCTCGATCGCAGCCTTGGCGCCAGCAGTGGCACCAATGCCCGTGAGCTTCACAGCCTTGCTCAGGCTGCCGGTCTTGATCACTTTGACCACTTTGGCCAACTCGCCAACGACGCCCACTTGTTTGAGCGTGAGCAAGTCAACTTCATCCATACCGAGCTGCTCTAAGGTCGTCAAGGTGATTTCAGCGTTGTACTTCAGCGATGCTGATTTAAAGCCTCGCTTGGGCAAACGGCGCTGCATGGGCATTTGACCGCCCTCAAAACCAACTTTGTGGTAGCCACCGGCGCGTGACTTTTGGCCCTTGTGGCCGCGGCCCGCTGTTTTGCCCAGGCCCGATCCAATGCCACGTCCAACGCGGCGCTTGGCATGCTTTGCGCCGTCAGCCGGCTTGATGCTATTGAGTTCCATATTCACCTCTTAAAGCACTTTGACCAGATAACTGATCTTGTTGATCATGCCGCGCACCTCAGGGGTGTCGACAAGCTCGCTGGTGCTGTTGACCTTACGCAGACCTAAGCCGCGCACCGTGGCACGGTGTGACTCGGCGCAACCGATGGGGCTGCGCACCAGCTGGACGGTGATTTTCTTTTGATTCGTCATGTTCAATGCTCCAATCAGGCGAACAGCTCTTCCACTGTTTTGCCGCGCTTGGCTGCCACAGCACCAGGTGTTGTGGCGTTAGACAAAGCGTTAAGGGTGGCGCGAACCATGTTGTAGGGGTTGCTTGAACCATGGCTTTTGGCAACCACGTCAGTAATGCCCACCACCTCAAAGACTGCGCGCATCGGGCCGCCGGCAATGATGCCCGTACCCTTGGGGGCCGGTGCCATCATCACGGTGGAGGCACCATGCTGGCCCGTCACAGTGTGATGCAGCGTGCCATTTTTAAGCGAGACCTTCATCAGATTGCGGCGAGCTTCTTCCATTGCTTTTTGAACGGCTGCTGGCACCTCTTTGGATTTGCCTTTGCCCATGCCAACGCCACCATCGCCGTCACCGACGACCGTCAGGGCCGCAAAACCCAAAATACGACCACCCTTGACCACCTTGGTCACGCGGTTGATCGCAATCATTTTTTCACGCAGACCGTCTTCAGGTCCATCGACCTTGCCCTGCATCTTTGCTTGTAATTTAGCCATTGTGTTTTCCGATCTGCTTAGAACTGCAAGCCTGCTTCGCGCGCTGCATCGGCCAAAGCCTTGACACGGCCGTGGTAGGCGTAACCCGCACGGTCAAAAGCCACTTTTTCCACGCCAGCCGCTTTGGCCTTCTCTGCCAAGCGCTTGCCCACCAACTGTGCGGCAGCGATATTGCCGCCCTTGCCTGCAGCGCCAAGCGCTTGGCGCACTTCGGCCTCGGCAGTCGACGCGCTGGTCAGCACCTTGCTGCCATCGCCAGAAATCAGGCTGGCATAGATATGCATATTGGTACGGTTGACCGTCAGCCGGGTCATGCCCTGCTTGGCAATGCGAATTCGGGTTTGACGTGCTCTGCGAAGACGCTGTTCTTTTTTGTTCAACATGATGCAGGTCCTTATTTCTTCTTGGTCTCTTTGATGACGACCTTCTCGTCGGCATAGCGAATACCTTTGCCTTTGTAAGGCTCGGGCGGGCGAATCGCTCGCACTTCGGCTGCCACCTGGCCCACGCGCTGACGGTCAGCGCCTTTGATCACGATTTCTGTGGGCGTGGGGGTCGACACGGTGATGCCCTGGGGCATGACTTTGTCCACCGCATGAGAAAACCCAACCGAAAGGTTCAGCTTGCTGCCGCTGGCCTGGGCCTTAAAGCCCACACCCACCAGCGTGAGTTTCTTTTCGAAACCCTGTTTGACGCCATTGACCATATTGTTAACCAACTGGCGCATGGTGGCCGACATGGCGTTGGCTTCACGGCTGTCATTGGCTGGCTCAAATGTGATCACGCCAGCAGCCTGGTTTAACTTGACCAAGGCGTTTTGGTTCAATGTCAATGCGCCACCAGCGCCTTTGACATTCACCGTTTGGCCGCTGACATTCACCTCGACACCAGCGGGCACGGTTACGGGCATTTTTGCAATACGGGACATTGTTGTTTCTCCTGCCTGTCTTGCCTTAGGCCACGTAGCAAAGCACTTCGCCGCCAACACCGTTGGCGCGCGCTTTGCGGTCGGTCATCACGCCTTTGGGCGTGGTAACAATGGCGACGCCCAGTCCGTTTTGGACTTGCGGCAAGGTTCCGCTACTGCGGTAAATCCGCAGGCCTGGGCGGCTCACGCGCTCGATGCGCTCGATGACCGGGCGACCGGCGTAGTACTTCAGGGTAATTTCAAGCTCGGACTTGCCGTCGCTGGACTCCACTTTGAAGCCGTCGATATAGCCCTCGTCTTTGAGAACCTGCGCAATGGCCACCTTCACCTTGGAAGACGGCACACGAACGCTGGTTTTGGCGACCATCTGCGCATTGCGAATGCGGGTCAGCAGGTCGGCGATCGGATCACTCATGCTCATATCTAAATCTCCTGCCGATTACCAGCTAGCCTTGACAACGCCAGGAATCTCCCCAGCGAATGCCATTTCACGAATCTTGCCTCGTGCCAATCCAAACTGCGCAAACGTTCCACGCGGGCGGCCAGTGATGGCACAACGGTTGCGTTGGCGTGTTGGGTTAGCGTTGCGGGGCAGCTTTTGCAGGGCCAGACGGGCCTGCGCACGCTCTTCATCGCTGCGCTTGACGTCAGATGCAGCAGCCTTGAGCTCAGCATGCTTCTTGGCGAACTTGGTAACCAGTTTTTCTCTTTTGAGCTCGCGCTCGATCAAAGCTTTCTTAGCCACGGTTCACCTCAGTTCTTAAAGGGAAAGCGAAAGCCTGTGAGGAGCGCCTTGCACTCATCGTCTGACTTTGCGGTTGTCGTGATGCTGATATTGAGACCGCGCAGTGCGTCGACCTTGTCGTACTCAATTTCAGGGAAGATGATTTGCTCTTTGACACCAATGTTGTAGTTACCCCGGCCGTCGAATGCACGCCCGGAGATACCACGGAAGTCGCGCACCCGTGGCAAAGCGACGGTGACAAAGCGGTCCAAGAATTCATACATACGCGCACCGCGTAGTGTGACCATGCAGCCAATGGCTTGGTTTTCACGAATCTTGAAGCCAGCAATCGCTTTCTTTGACAGCGTCACGACAGGCTTTTGACCAGAGATCTTGGTCAAGTCACCGACGGCGTGCTCCATCACCTTCTTGTCGGCGACCGCCTCACTCACACCCATATTGAGGGTGATCTTGGTGAGGCGCGGCACCTCCATGACGGATTTGTATCCAAACTTGGCCATCAGCTCAGGCGCAAGCTTTTCACGGTAGAGTTGTTGCAAACGAGCCATGTTTATGCCACCTTGATTTCTTCGCCGCTGGACTTGTAAACGCGAACGCGCTTGCCGTCAGCTTGCAGTTTGATACCAACACGGTCAGCCTTACCCGTTGCGACGTTGAAGATCGCCACGTTGGATTGGTGAATCGGCATACTTTTGTTCAAAATGCCACCGTTCTCACCCTTCATGGGGTTGGGCTTGGTGTGTTTTTTAACAGTATTCACACCTTCAATCACCAGGTGCGCATCATCTTTGCGCAGCGTAACCTTGCCGCGTTTACCTTTGTCGCGCCCCGAAAGCACGATCACTTCATCGCCTTTGCGTAATTTGTTCATGATCTGTCCTTACAAAACTTCCGGAGCCAAAGACACAATCTTCATGAATTTCTCGGTCCTCAACTCGCGCGTCACTGGGCCAAAAATACGGGTCCCAATAGGCTCGAGCTTGGCGTTGAGCAAAACGGCTGCGTTGCCGTCAAACTTGACCAGCGAACCGTCACTGCGACGCAGACCTTTGGCCGTGCGCACCACTACGGCGCTGTACACATCGCCTTTTTTTACCCGACCGCGTGGAGCAGCCTCTTTGATGCTGACCTTGATGATGTCGCCCACGCTGGCGTAGCGACGCTTGGAGCCACCCAGCACCTTGATGCATAGGACAGACTTGGCGCCAGTGTTATCGGCGACTTCTAGTCGAGATTCTGTTTGGATCATTTCAATGTTTCCCAACTTAATCCAGGCGAAACCTGCACCATGCAGATTTCAGTCTGGTCAGTCTTGGGCCCGCTGCATGCAACACAAACCATTTGTGCTGCAGCCAATGGGCAGACGTTCCTCGCTTTTTTGAGCGAAGCCCTAGATTATGCCATTAATCCAGATTCAATCCAGAAATATTTACGCCTTTTGCGCTTTTCGCTACGATTTGGCGGCTACACATCGCCCTGCGCGCCAGC
>JAURGS010000169.1 GCA_030833685.1 Rhodoferax sp.
TCTACCTCCCGTCCAAAGCGCCGATGGACCTGTACAACCGCGACAAGGCCGCCGGCGTCAAGCTCTACGTCAAGCGCGTGTTCATCATGGACGACGCGGAAAGCCTGTTGCCCACTTACCTGCGCTTTGTCAAAGGCGTGGTCGACTCCGCGGACCTGCCGCTCAATGTGTCGCGCGAGCTGCTGCAAGAAAGCCGTGACGTCAAAGCCATTCGTGATGGCAACACCCGCCGCGTGCTGGGCATGCTCGAAGACCTGGCCAAGCACGACAAAGCACCTGAGACCAGTGCTGAGGGCGTGACCGACGTTCTCAGCGAGGAGGAAAAAGCCCAGGCCAAGGAAAACGAGGGCAAGTACACCAAGTTCTATGGCGAGTTCGGCGCGGTGCTCAAAGAAGGCCTGGGCGAAGACTTTGCCAACAAGGACCGCATCGCTGGCCTGCTGCGTTTTGCCTCAAGCACCAGCGACACGGTCAGCGTGAGCTTTGCCGACTACAAGGCGCGCATGAAGGACGGCCAGGAGGCGATCTACTACATCACCGCAGATACCTTGGCTGCTGCCAAAAACAGCCCGCAACTCGAAGTCTTCAAGAAAAAAGGCATCGAAGTACTGCTCATGACCGACCGGGTTGACGAGTGGGCGCTGACCTTTTTGAATGATTTCGATGGTACGCCGCTGCAAAGCGTGGCCAAAGGCGCGGTCGACCTGGGCAAGCTGCAAGACGAGGCCGAGAAAAAAGCCGCCGAGGAGGCTGCCCAGACCTTCAAACCGGTGCTCGAACGCCTGAAAGAAGCGCTCAAAGACAAGGCCGAGGATGTGCGCGTGACCACCCGACTGGTGGACTCACCCGCCTGCCTGGTGGTGCAGGACCACGGCATGAGCACACAACTGGCGCGCATGCTCAAGCAAGCCGGCCAAAAAGCGCCTGAGGTCAAGCCTGTGCTCGAGGTCAATGCAGAGCACGCCCTGGTGAAAAAGCTCGACGGCTCGGCGCAGTTTGACGACTTGGCCCATATTTTGTTTGACCAGGCGCTGCTGGCCGAAGGCGGCCTGCCCGAAGACCCGGCCGCCTACGTGCGCCGCGTCAACGCCCTGCTGGTTTAAGACCAGCGTTAAGGCCCCACGACCCCACGGCTTGGCAGCCGCTGGGGCGTTTTTTTGACATTCAGCAACGCCCTTAAACCACGCCAAGCCGTCAGGCCACAAGCGGGTCTTCCTGCATGGCCTCGATCTGGTCTTGCAGCACCTGCACCTGGCCCTGCCAGTAGTCACTGGAGCCAAACCAGGGAAAGTTGATCGGGAAAATCGGGTCATGCCAGCGCCGTGCCAGCCACGCGCTGTAGTGCAGCAGGCGCAGGGTGCGCAGCGGCTCAATCAAGGCAAGTTCGCGCCGGTCAAAGTCTCGAAACTGCTCGTAGCCATCAAGCAAGGCCGCCAACTGCCGGTTGCGCTGGGCACGCTCGCCACTGAGCAGCATCCACAAGTCCTGCACGGCCGGCCCCGTACGCGCATCATCCATGTCCACAAAATGCGGGCCCGGGCCGTCTGCAGCGGGCACATCCAGCGGTGTCCACAAGATATTGCCTGGGTGGCAGTCACCGTGCAGACGCAGTGTTCGAATACCGGATTCGTTGGCCAAATCCGTACCCGGGGCCGACGCAAGCAGCGCCGAGTGCTCGGCAACCAACGCCAGGGCCTGTTGCGAGGCCTTATCCCAAACCGACTGCACATCCAGGGGAATACAGTCATGTGAGAGCAGCCACTCCCGGGCGTCCCAACCAAAAGACTGTATGTTCAGCGCCGGGCGGTGCACAAAACCACCTTGCGCTCCGACCGTGTGGATGCGCGCTAAGAAGCGCCCAATCCACTCCAGCACTTCACCGTCCTCCAGCTCTGGGCGCCGCCCGCCCCGACGCGGGCTCACACTGAAATAAAAGTCCTGCGACTGGTGCAGGCTGCGCCCCTGGATGACCAGGGGGCCGATGACCGGAATGTCGTCCTGCATGAGTGCATGCGAGAACGCATGCTCCTCCTCGATCTGCCTATCGCTCCAGCGTTCGGGGCGGTAGAACTTGGCCACCACCGCAGAGTCGTCCTCCAGGTGCACCTGGTAGACCCGGTTCTCGTAGGAGCTCAGGGCCATCAGACGCCCGTCGCCATACAAGCCAATACTGGCCAGTGCGTCAAGCACCTGCTGGGGCGTGAGCTGAGCAAAAGGGTGCGTCTGATCGCCGGTGCCCACTGCGGGCTGGTGCTCAAGCATTGCTGTTGGCCCGCACTTCCTCGATGCTGATATGGCCTTGCAGCACCTTCACGATGCCATCTTGGCGCAGGGTCCGAAACCAGCCAGCCGCAAAGGCCTCGTGCTGGATTTTTTCAGCCGGCGCGCGCGTTTGAATCAAGCGACGCAAACCCGCAGAGACCTGCAACAGCTCGTGCAAACCCATGCGCCCGGACATGCCCGTGCCCTGGCAGTGCTCACAGCCCGGCGCCTGGAAATGCTGCAGCTTGCCATCGACAGCGTGCGCGCCAAGCCATTGCTGTCGCACCGCATCCTCGCTGGGCCGAAAGGCCTCCGGAAAGCTCATACGGTAGTCATCCAACAGCTCTTTTACATAATCGTCACTCGCCGGCTTGGACCGACGGCACGCCGAGCACCAGCGCCGCACCAGCCTTTGGGCCAGCACCGCGAGCAAGGAATCCGCAAAATTGAACGGATCCATCCCCATGTCGATGAGCCGAATCACGGTCTCGGCCGCACTGTTGGTGTGCAGCGTAGACAGCAGCATATGGCCTGTGAGCGAGGCCTCCACCGCAATCTGTGCGGTCTCTTCGTCACGGATTTCACCGACCATGATCACATCAGGGTCAGCGCGCAAAAACGCCCGCAACGCCCGGGCAAAAGTCCAGTCGATGCGGGGGTTGACCTGAACCTGGCGCAGCTCAGGCTGGGTAATCTCAACCGGGTCTTCGGCCGTCCAGATCTTGCGGTCCGGCGTATTGAGCTGCCCCAAAATCGAGTGCAGCGTGGTGGTCTTACCCGAGCCAGTGGGCCCCACACACAAAACCATGCCGTAAGGTCGGCTAATCGACTCGCGCAGGCGAAACAGGTTGTCTGCGGTCAGACCCAGCTTGTCGATATGCAGCGGCTTGGCAGAAGACAGCAAGCGCATGACCACGTCTTCCAGACCATTGAGCGTGGGGATGGTGGCCACGCGCAACTCCAGGCGGTGTCGCTTGGAAAAGCGCCTGAAGTCAATCTTGCCGTCCTGCGGCTTGCGCCGCTCGGAGATATCTAGTGTTGACATGATCTTTAGCCGTGCCACCAGGGCAGCGCGGTAGGTGTGCGGCAGCTCCAGGTAGGGCGTGAGCACGCCATCGCGGCGAAAACGAATGCGCACCTTGGCGCGCCCGGGTTGGGTCTCAATGTGGATGTCCGAGACACCGCGGGCGTACGCCTCAATAATCATGGTGTTGATCAGTCGCACCAGCGTGTTGTCAGACTGGGTGATAGCCTCTTCTTCGGGCTCATCCAGCAGGTCATCATCCAGGGTCATCGACTCCAGCAGCTCGCTGCCGCTGCTCGCGCCAATCGCCGCCAGGTCCAGCTCCTCATCCTCTTCGGCCTCGTTCTCGCTTTGATGACCCAGGCGCATGTACGCGGACTCGGTAACGCGCTTGATGTCTTCTTCGTCGCCTAAGACCGCGACCACCCGGCCCTGCACCATAAAGCCGAGCTCTTCGAGCACCGCGTTGCGGGTTGGATCACCCGTGGCCACCACCAGCAAGTTGGCGCGCAACAGCAGGGGCAGCACCGCCAGGCGTCGTGCTGCCTGCTTGGGCACCTTCAGCAGTGCGTCGTTCTGAATGGGGAACTGGGAGACATCCACCACGGGGTAGCCCATCTTTCGCGCCAGCGCATTGTTGAGCTGCTCGCGCGTTAAAAAACCCATACGAATCAAAAGACGTCCCAGCGGCATGCTGCGCTCGGTTTTTTGCAGCTCCAGGGCCTGTTCCAGCTGCGTGGCATCCACATAACCCAGGCGCAGCAGGGCCTCGCCCAGGCGAATCATGGGCATACTCGACTGCTGCTCCAGCGCCAGCATGAGCTGCTCCTCAGAGACCACCTCGGTATCGACCAAGTAGTCACCCAGCTTGCGCTGTCGGGCAATGGTCTGGCGCTCTACCGCCTGGCTGACCGCGCTCTCGTCCACCACCTGCTGCGCCACCAGCACCTCGCCGATGTGTGCGCCGATGGTCAGGCTCATGAAAAACTTTCTGGGTACAAAGACCCGCTGCACCTTGCCGTCAGCGCCGATGGGCAAAAACAAAAACAAGCCATAGGTCGCCTCGACGTAACCCACGGTCGAGCCCGTGAGCTCCTGTCCGTCGCCCAGGTTCATGCGAAAGTCCACCGTCTTGCGAAAAGCCAGGATGTCAGCATGGGCCTCGTTTTTGGCTGTTGGCAGGGGCGCGACCAGGTCCTCGAGAATCAGGCGCTTGAACTTCGAGAAAGCCAGCGACACTGGGGGCTTGGCCGGCTCGGTTCGAACCCAGACCAGCTCTTGCTCTGGCGCAAAAGTCACCAGCTGGCCCTTGCGCATGACGCCGTTGATACCCTCAATCTCGCAGGCCAAAGGCTCGGTCATGGGCAGCGCCTTGGGGTAGGCTGCATAGGGCGGCACTGGCCAGGTGAATGGGGTCTTGCCAAGGCCGTTGGCATCGAGGGTTTTGTCAGCGGCTGCGTCTTTGGCGTTGGTCTCTTTTTTTGCGAACATGGTGCGCTCAATTCTGGGCCCAGCACTGTGCAGGGTGCCCTGCAATCATGCCTGAATTTAAAAACGTTCTTGGACCGAGCGGGACGATGGGAACAAAAAGTCGCTAGCATGCGCGCTCAGGTTCGCGTGTCAGGCGGTTCAGCCCGGGCGCGCAGGCCACAGGGGCAAACATGACAGACTACCTGATTGTGGGCGGCGGCTCGGCCGGTTGTGTGTTGGCTGCGCGCCTGATTGGCGGCGTGCGGCGCACCCGCGAAATTCTTAGCCAACCTACCCTGCGCCACGATCGTACACAAGAACGCGTATCAATCTGGTGCCCCACCGCGGACACCGAAATCAAACCATTATTTCACAACCATGCCCATACGGTCTCGCGCTCAGTTGGCACCCGCAGAATGGGACAAGATCCCCTTGCGATGTGGATGCGCAACCGATATTGCGCGGCATTCAGGGTTTGCGTGTAATGGACGCCTCGGTCATTCCGTGCATCACCAGTAGAAACACTAACGCGTCTCTGATTATGATGCACGGAATGACCGAGG
>JAURGS010000016.1 GCA_030833685.1 Rhodoferax sp.
CGCAACTCTCGGCGCCACTGCCTGCAGTATTCCCGTAAACAAGAGCATGACGCTGACGTAATAACTGCTTCCAATGGCCACGCCAGCCAGATCGGCTGTTCCATAGCGTCCAGCAATCACGGTGTCGGCAATCATCATGCCCATGGACAGGAGGTGGGCCACGAAATTGGGCCAGGCCTGCGCAATAAGCTGGCGCGCGATCGCAGCCGTTGAGGGCAATAGTTGGGGCATGTTTTATTCGCGGAGTAACCACGCCCCAGTATGAAAAAAAGTCCGCGCTAAGGCGTGCGACATGGCCCCAGTGTATTCACACCTCAGTACCCAAAAACCTGTATGCGCACACCAGAGCTGCGCCGCTTAAATGAGATAGGCTCGCTTTGAGCTGTTCTTCAACCCATGATTGAAAGGCCCTGCTGCGCACAATGAATGCCCCACCACAAGCACTCAAGCGGCTGGTCATCAATCGAGCGTGTGGGTCTGGGCTGCAGCTCAAGACTTTGGCTTAGAGGCCTGTTGCGCTTGGTCTTGCTTGATTTTTTTCTGCCACAGGTCGTAGCACTGCGCGCCACAAAAATGCACAAAGTACTCCACCGCCTCAGGCACTTGAGCCTCCGAGGCCGGAATCTGCTTGGCACACACCTCGCAGCTGACCAGTGGGTTGTTGCTGGTATCGGTCGGGGTGGTCATGGGCTTCTCCTTTGCTGGCTATGCGCACCGGTGCATGTCGGCGCGTGGCCCATCCTAACCCTTCAAGTCAACAGCTGGCCAGGCCATTACGCACGCTGCACCCCCGCCCGGGCAGGACTTAAGCCAAGGACTGCGGTGTAGCCACGGCGCCTATGTTGACCAGCTCGGCAATCTCGGCGCTGCTGTAACCAAACTCACCCAGCAACACCTCCGTGTCTTGGCCTAGCGAGGGCGCGGCCCTGTCAATGCGTGTGGGCGTCTCCGAAAAATGAATCGGGCAGCCAAGGGTTTGCATCGAACCGAGTTGCGGATGCTGCACCGCCTGCACCATGCCACGCGCCAAAGTCTGCGGGTGACTCAAGGCCTGCCCAATGCTGTGCACAGGGCCAGCGGGCACGCCAGCGGCATCAAACAAGGCAAGCCAGTGTGCACTGTCGTGTTGCACCAGCATCGCCTGCATTTGATCGACCAGCGCAGCACGGTTGCTCATGCGTGCTGTGTTGGTCTCAAAACGCGGGTCACTTAGCCACTGCGGCTGCTGCAACGCGCGCGCAATCCGTTCCCAGTTGGACTGGTTGGCGCCACCAATATTGATCCAGCCATCGCGTGTTTGAAACGCTTGGTAAGGCGCGCTGAGCAGGTGCGCCGAGCCAGTGGGCCCCGGCGACTCACCGGTAGCAAAGTAACTGGCCGCCTGCCAGTAGGTTTGCTGCAAGGCCGCGTCCATCAAAGACGTCTCCACCATCTGCCCCTGCCCGGTTTTTAATTTGTGCGCGTAGGCGGCACAAATACCGGTAGCGGCCAGAATGCCAGCGCAAATATCCGCCACAGAATTGCCCGTCTTCACCGGCGCGCCACCGGGCTCGCCGGTGATGGACATCAAGCCTGCAAAGCCCTGGGCAATCAGATCAAAGCCGCCTTTGTCAGCGTAAGGGCCGGTGCGACCGTAACCTGAAATGGCGCAATAAATCAGGCCAGGGTTGACCGTCTTCAAAAAGTCATAGCCCAGACCCAGTTTTTCCAAGGTACCAACCCGGTAGTTCTCGGTCAGCACATCGGACTCTTTAACCATGCGCAGCAAAACAGACTTGCCCTCGGCCATCTTCAAATTAACAGCCATGGCCCGCTTGTTGCGGTTCATCACCAAATACGGTGCGGAAACCCCGCGCAGGCGAGGCTCACGATAACCCCGAGAGTCGTCGCCGCCGGGCAACTTCTCAACCTTGATGACATCGGCACCCATATCGGCCAGCAAAAGACCGCAAGTGGGGCCAGCCATGATCTGCGCCAGTTCCAGTACCCGCATACCTGCCAGCGGGCCAGTGTGTTTTGCTATAGGAGGGACTTGGCTCATGCTCTGGCCAATGGGCGCCTTATCGGCCGCGCCACTGCGGTGGGCGTTTGTCGACAAAAGCCTGGACACCTTCGTGAAAGTCATCGCTGGTGTAACAACGCACCACCAGATCATCACCATCGGGCAACTGCGAATTGATCAGGCGCTGCAAGCCCGTCTTCATCGCGCTTTGCGTCACCGGCGCCAGGGAACTTAAGCGTTGGCACAGCGCATCCACAGCGCCTTCGAGTGCATCCGCTGAGCAGACCTGCTCCAGGTAGCCACAAGCCAGAGCCTCTTGGGCATCGATCAGCTGCGCCAGAAGCAGCATGCGTTTGGTGCGCTGATGACCAAATGCGCGCTCAAGGCGCGCCAGGTTGGACATGGCCAGACAATTGCCCAGGGTCCTGGCAATCGGCACGCCCATTCGCGTGCCTTCCCGTGCAACGCGAAAGTCGCAGGCCGTGGCAATCGCCAGGCCGCCGCCCACAGCCCAGCCCTCTAACACCGCCACGGTGGGCATCGGCAGGGCTTCCAGTGCCCCCATCACCGCGTTGATGCGCGCCTCATAGGCCAGCGCGTCCTCGCCCGTGCGGAAAGTTTTGAACTGCTCAATGTCGGTGCCCGCGACAAAGGCCTCGCCACCGGCGCCGCGAAACACCACCACTCGCACGCCAGCATCTTCTCGCAGCTGATCACAAATGGCTTTAAGCTGCGAATACATGTGCCAGGTCATGGCGTTGCGGGCTTGTGGTCGATCAAACACCACCCGCGCCACGCCATCCTCGATGCGCAAATGAACCTGACCGGCCTCGCCCATCACCGTGCACCCACAGGCAACATCGCAGCAGTCATGACCAACTCAGCGCGACAGTCAACGGTAAAACAGCTCAACCAGAGCCAGACCGGTATACGGCACATAGGTCACCAGCATCAAAACGGCAAACAAAATGCCGATGAACCAGACATTAACCCGGGAGACCTCCCAGACCGAGGCCTTGGCAATCGAGGAGGCCACCATCAGCACACTGGCCACTGGTGGTGTCTGCTGACCAATGCCCAAGTTGATCGTCACGATCAGTCCGAAATGCACCGGGTCGATGCCCACGGCGCGTACCAGCGGCATGACGATCGGGATCACCAGAATGATCGCAGCGGCAGAGTGCAGGAACATCCCCAGAAACAAAAACACCACATTAAGCAAGGCCAGTACCACCCATTTGTTGGACGTGAATTCAGAGACGGCCTTGGCCAAAGCCTGGGGCGCTTGCACCTCAGTGAGGTAACTGCCCAGCAAGGCGCTGGTGGCCACCAGCAGCATGACCACCGCAGTCTGCACACCGCCTTCCATTGCCGCTGCACGCAAGTGCTTGAGGTCAAGCTCTCGGTAAATCACCATGCCGACAAACATGGCTGCCAGCACCGCCAGCGCAGCACCCTCCGTGGCAGTAACCACGCCGCCAAAAATGCCGCCCAAAATAATGATTGGCAGCAAAAACGCCCACAGCGCCTCGCGTCCGGTTTTCAGCACGCGCTGCATGGAAAAGCGCTCGTCCTTGGGCAGGTTGTAGCGCCGCGCCAGATAACTGGCCATGCCCATCAGGCCGGCAGCGCCAATCAAGCCCGGAACGATGCCAGCCACAAACATCTGAACCACCGAGGTTTCGGCCATCACCGCGTACAAAATCATCGGGATCGATGGCGGAATGATCACGGCAAGCGTTGCCGCAGAAGACATGGCGGCTGCCGCATAAGGCCCGGGATAGCCCTTTTTCTTCATACCAGGGATCAGAATCGAGCCCAGGGCGGCCACATCGGCCACCGCCGAACCCGAGATCTCGGCAAAAAACAGCGAGGACCCGATGGAGACATGCGCCAAGCCTCCGCGCACCCAGCCAAACAGCGAGGACGCAAAAGCAATCAGGCGCTGGGAAATCCCCGACGAGTTCATGATCGCGCCAGCCAGAATGAACAGCGGAATCGCCAGCAGGGGAAAGTTGGTGGCGCCGTTGTAGACCACCAGCGCCATATTGGGCAAAGACTCCAGCCCTTGGCTGCTCAGCATGGCAACCACCGCAACAATTCCCAGCGAAACGGCAATGGGCACGTTAATCAGCACCAGCAAAAGCACAGCACCAAAGAGGATCAGCATGGTTGACATAAGCGATGGACCCGGTTGTGTCAGTGCTGGCCTGGTGCCAGCGATTCGCGAGCCTGAATCGGTTGGCGCAGCAGCTCCACCAAGTTCATGCCTTCGGCGATCAGAATCAGCGCGCTTGAAATCGGGATCACCGACTGCACGAAAGCCATCGGCACCCACGGTAGGCTAACCAGGGTGTCGGTCATCAGAATCGGCAGGATGGAAGCACCCACCCACGCCATTAACGCGAAAAATGCAATAACCAACACCTGGCTGAAAATGCCAATGGCGCGGCGCGGCCCAGGCGGAAGTTGCTCGACCACCTCAGGGCAGCCGATATGGCCTCGCTTGACCGAGGCCAGGGCTGACCCATAAAAGGTCAGCCAGGCCAGCAACACCGAGGCCACTTCGTCGTACCAGACCAATGATTCGCCCATGGTGCGAAACACGATGCCCAGGGTGACCTCGCCGGCCAACACCACCATCAGCAAAAGCACTACCCATTCGAGCGCTTTTTCATAACGGCGGCGAAATAGATCCATAGAGCCCTCTTCAAGGCCTGTTGCGTGAGGGCTCATCAGTGGACTCCGCGTTTACTTGCCCAGGGCGACAGCCTTGTCGATCAGGGCCTTTGCGCCCTTGACATCAGTGCCAAACTCCTCATAGATCGCACCGCTGGCGGCGATAAAGGCGTTCTTGTCGACCTCATTGACCTGGATGCCGGCGGCCTTGAGCTTGCCCAACAGTTCAGTTTCGGCCTTCTCGGCGGATTGGTAAACAAAAGCCTGGGTTTCTTTGGCCGTGTCTTCCAGCACTTTGCGCACATCAGCGGGCAGGCTCTCATATTTGCGCGAACCCACGGTCAGGTAGGCCGGTGTGTACACATGGCCTGAGAGAGACAGAAACTTCTGCACCTCATGCAGCTTGGCTGAGTAAATCTGGGTAAAGGGATTTTCCTGACCATCCATCACCCCGGTCTGCAGCGCCGTGAACAGCTCAGAAAACTTCATCGGGCTGGGGTTGGCACCGTAGGTCTGGAACATCTTCACGCGCCATTTGCCTTCGGGCACACGCAGCTTGATGCCCTTGAGATCATCCGGTGACTTGATTGGCCGTTTGTTATTGGTGATGTGGCGATAACCGTTTTCCCACACCGCCAGGACTTTCAGGCCTTTTTTCTCGATGGCCGGTGCAATGCCGGGCCAGAACACGTCTTTTTCGATGCGTGCCATGTGCCCGCGGTCTTTCACAATGTAGGGCATCTCAAACATGCCCACCAGGTCCACCTCAGAAGACATCACCGTGGAGGGCAAAGCCATGTCCATGGTGCCAAGCTTGAGCTTTTGAATCATTTCCTTGTCGCCACCGAGTTGGCTCGAGCCATATACCACGACCTTGGCTTTGTTGCCGAGTTTGGCATTGGCACGCTTGGCAAACTCGTCTGCACTGATCTGAAACAGCGAGCCAGGCTCGCCGACGTGGCCAAGCTTGATTTCAGTCTGCGCCTGCACACCGAGTGCGAACGCGCCCAGGGCACCCGCAACGACAGACTTCAGGCCCCAATGCTTGAGGCCCAGCACAAAAGCGCCCGTCTTAAATGAACCACTTTTCATGATGTCTCCTTTGTTGTCAGTTGAAAAAATAAACACGTGTTGAATCAACGCTTGCGCACTGTACTTCATGGCGCTCAAGCACGCTTGAGCGCGGGAATCGGATTGGCAGAAAAATAGTCCATGGCAGCCTGAACACCGCTGGCTGCGAGCTTCACGCCCGAGACTTTCATGCCCATCTCACAAGCGGCGATCGCTGCAATCAAGGTCAGGTCATTGCAGTCACCCAGGTGACCGATGCGAAACATCTTGCCCTTGATTTTGCCCAGGCCTGTGCCCAAGGAGCAATCAAAGCGCTCATAAATCAACTGGCGCACGGCATCGGCGTCCACACCCTCGGGCATCATCACCCCGGTCAGGATGGGCGAATAGGCCTGCGCATCCGCACACTGAATTTCCAGCCCCCAGGCCCGAACCGCCCGCTGTGCCCCTGCCGCCCAGCGCTGATGGCGAGCAAAGACCGCAGACAGGCCTTGGCCCAAAAGCATGTCACAGGCTTCGCTCAGGCCGTAGAGCAAATTGGTGTTGGGCGTGGTCGGCCAGTACCCGTTGCGGTTCATGTCGATGATCTCATCCCAGGCCCAGAACGCCTTGGGCAATTTGGCCTGTTTACTGGCCTCAATGGCCTTTGGGGATAAGGCATTGAGCCCGATCCCAGGGGGCAGCATCAGGCCTTTTTGAGAGCCGCTGATGGACACGTCCACGCCCCAGGCATCATGCTGGTAATCGGCTCCGGCCAGGCCTGAGATGGTGTCGACCAGCAGCAAGGCGGGGTGGCCGGCTGCATCGAGCGCCTGGCGCACAGCTGCGATATCGCTGGTCACGCCGGTAGAGGTTTCGTTATGAACCACGCACACGGCCTTGATGGCGTGAGCGCTGTCCTGGCGCAGTCGCTGCTCGATCAGATTGGCTTGAACCCCGTGGCGCCAGCTGCGTGGCACGCCACCATCTTCGCCCGGCATGGCAATGACTTCTGTCTGCAGACCCAGGCGTTTGGCCAGCTTGTTCCAGAGGAAGGCAAAGTGTCCGGTTTCATACATCAACACATGGTCACCGGGGCTCAAGGTGTTGACCAGGGCGGCCTCCCAGGCACCGGTACCCGATGAGGGGTAAATCATCACCGGATGTCGGGTCTGGAAAATCTTCTGGACATCCGCCAGCACCTTCAGCCCCAATTGGCCGAATTCAGGCCCGCGGTGGTCAATCGTGGGCAAGCTCATCGCCCTCAGAATCCGGTCCGGCACGGGAGACGGCCCTGGAATTTGAAGGAAATGGCGACCGCTGGGGTGAAAGTCAAGCTGTGGCATGGGTAATTCAAAGACTGTTTCAAGCGCATTTTTGCATGCAAACTTAAAATTGCAACAGGGTTTCCCCTATATCCATCAAAAATTTCTGCATACAAAATAGCTGGCGCATGAACAAGCCAATAGAAGCCCAGGCGCTGGGTAGCACCTCCGCACCCGAACCTTTGGTGCACAGAGCAGCCCAACAGTTACGCACCATGTTGGTCGAAGGCCTGATTGCACCCGGCGCCAAACTCAACGAGCGCGAGCTGGCCCTGGCCTGCGCTGTTTCCAGAACCCCCCTGCGTGAGGCCATTCGCATGCTGGCCGCCGAGGGGCTGGTGGTGCTCATGCCCAACCGGGGCGCAGTGGCATTGGCGTTGAGCGAAGACGACATTGCCCAGACATTTGAGGTGATTGCAGGCCTTGAAGGACTGTCGGGCGAGCTGGCCGCCAAGCGCATCACGCCCGCGGCGCTACTGGAGATCAAGGCCATGAATCTTGAGATGCACGCCGCCTATCTGCGAAGAGACCTATCTGCCTATTACCGACTCAACGCAGCCATTCACACCGCGATAAACCAGGCTGCGGCAAACCCAGTCCTGAGCAACACCTACACGCAAGTCAACGCGCGGCTGCAAGCCTTGCGTTTTCGCTCCAACCAGGACGCCGACAAATGGCAGCAGGCACTTAAAGAGCACGACGCCATGGTGCAAGCACTTGAAAACCGCGATGCAACGGGACTGCGCACCTTGCTGGTGACGCACCTGAACAAAAAACGCGATGTCGCGCTCGAGCAAATCCGCGCCTTGGCGTCTGCCAAAGCCTCCTGTGCACCACCGCAGCGTCGCAAGGCAGGGGCACGCGCCGCTTCTACACCTGATGAGCCTGCCCGATCCACATGAACGCACCACTCGAGTCCACAAACATGAAGATCGCCGGCGGCGAGCTAATCTATGACCGCGTTGCCCGAGGCAGCAACGAAGTAGCCGCCAACTTGGCCAGGCGTCTTAACAAGGAAACGCGCGGCGAAGTGCTTTTCAGTGCTGCCGACCGCAGCCGTTACGCCACCGACGCTTCCATCTACCAGGTCATGCCGACTGGCGTTTTTCTGCCGCGATCGGCAGAGGATGTGCAATTGGCTCTGGCCATTTGTCGCGATTTAAAGGTGCCCATCGTGGCACGTGGCGCGGGCACCAGCCAGTGCGGGCAAACCGTGGGTGCAGGCCTGGTGATCGACTTTTCCAAGCACATGCGCAGTCTGCTGTCCCTGGATTTGCAAGAGGGCAGCGTCACCGTGGAGCCCGGCATGGTGCTGGACCACCTGAACGCACAGCTCAAAGCGCATGGCCTGTGGTTTCCAGTGGATGTCTCCACCGGCGCTCAGGCCACGCTGGGCGGCATGGCAGGCAACAACTCCTGTGGCAGCCGATCCATTGCCTACGGCAACATGGTTCACAACGTGGAGGGCGCCCGGGCCTGGCTATCCGATGGCAGTCTGCTGAACTTTGCGCGAATGGGTGACCCAAACACCAGCCCCGAGGCACTGGCTTTGGGTGAATGGGTGCGCACGCTCAGTGTTGAGCTGCAGGATGACATCCGCTCCCACTGGCCCAAAGTGCTGCGTCGGGTCGCGGGCTACAACCTCGACCTGTTCGAGCCGCAAAGTGTTCGGCCCTACACCACTGACGCCAGTGTCAACCTGGCGCACTTGCTGGTTGGCAGCGAAGGCACGCTGGCATTGACGCGTTCCATCGATTTGCGGCTGAGCGAACTGCCTGCGCACAAAGTACTGGGTGTGGTGAACTTCCCCAGCTTTTACAAAGCCATGGATAGCGCTCAGCACATCGTGGCGCTCGCCGGCGATGGCTCGCTCACCGCCGTGGAGCTTGTCGATCGCACCATGATCGAACTGGCGCTGCAAAACCCGGCGTTTGCACCCACCATCAAGACCGCCTTGATCGGCCAACCGCAGGCCATCTTGTTGGTGGAATTTGCCGGGGCAGACAAGTCTGCTCTGCAAAGCAACTTAAAGCGCTTAGACGCACTCATGGGAGACCTTGGACTGCCCAATGCTGTTGTTCCCATGGCGGATGCCGCCATGCAAAGAAATCTCTGGGAAGTGCGCAAAGCTGGATTGAACATCATGATGAGTCTGCGTGGTGACGGCAAGCCGGTCAGCTTCATCGAAGACTGCGCTGTGCCGCTGGAGCACCTGGCAGAGTACACCGACGCCCTGACTGAAGTATTCGCGCGCCATGACACGCGCGGCAC
Organism: Rhodoferax sp.; assembly: GCA_030833685.1. Lineage (GTDB taxonomy): Bacteria > Pseudomonadota > Gammaproteobacteria > Burkholderiales > Burkholderiaceae_C > Rhodoferax. Next base: position 9,328 of record JAURGS010000016.1, read on the forward strand.
CTGGTACGCCCACGCTTCGGTTGGAACCTTGCACGTGCGCCCGATTTTGGACATGCGCCGCGACGGCGCGCTCAAGATGCGCGCCATCGCCGAGGAAGCCAGCGCGTTGGTGCGCCGTTTCAAAGGTGCTTACAGCGGCGAGCACGGCGATGGGCTGTGCCGCGGGGAATGGGTCCGGTGGCAATTTGGTCCACGCATTGATGAGGCATTTGTCCAAATCAAGCAGCGCATGGATCCTGCCCAGATGTTGTGCCCGCAGCGCATCGTCAACCCGCCCAAGATGGACGACACATCATTGATGCGATTCAATGCCAAGTACCGTGTGATCGCGCTTGAGCCAGCGCTGGACTGGCAGGGCTGGAACGTACAAAACGATGCCCGCACCGAACAGATCACAGCAGCGGGCAGTGGCCAGGACCCTGCCATGGGCCTGGCCAAGGCCATCGAAATGTGTAACAACAACGGGACCTGCCGCAAGTTTGACGCGGGCACCATGTGCCCAAGTTACCGGATTACCCGTGATGAGCAGCATGTCACCCGTGGCCGTGCGAACACGCTGCGCATGGCGCTCTCGGGCCAACTTGAGGACGCAAGCCAGACTGGCTTGCTGCACCCACAGGTCCAGGCTGCCATGGATTTATGTGTCAGCTGCAAAGGTTGCAAACGCGAATGCCCAACCGGCGTTGACATGGCACGCATGAAAATCGAGGTTTTGCACGCGCGTCAAAAACAACTGGGCCTGAGTCTGCGCCAGCGTTTGATCTCGCGCTTGCCGGACTACGCGCGCTGGGCTAGCCGCTTTGCGCCACTGATGAACCTGCGTAACCGCAGCCCCCTGCTGGCGCGCGCCATGGAGCGCCTGCTTGGCATTGCTGCAAGCCGAAGCCTGCCAGTGTGGTCAAGCCAGCATTTTTTTAATCAAGCGCAGGGCACTGTCGATCGACAGTCTGTCCTACACGCTGCGCGCGGTGTGGTGCTGTTTGTGGACACCTTCAACGGCTACTTCGAGTCAGCGGTGGCGCACAGCGCGGTACGCGTGCTCAAGGCCGCTGGGTACACCGTCCACGTCGCCGCCCGTGACGAGGGCCAAGGGCATCACCTGTGTTGTGGTCGAACCTACTTATCCTCGGGTGAAGTTGACCGCGCCAGAGAAAAAGCGCAGGAACTGATCACGCACTTGGCACCGTTTGCCCAGGCTGGTCTGGCGATTGTGGGCTTAGAGCCGTCCTGTCTGTTTACCTTGCGCGATGAAGCGCTGAGCATGGGGCTGGGCGCAGCGGCCGAAGTGGTCGCATCCAAAGCGGTGCTGCTCGAAGAGTTTCTGGCCGCGCAAGCCAAAGCAGGTCAACTGGAGGGCCTGCGAGCGCAACTGCAACCCCAAACCCAAACGCTGCTCGTTCATGCGCACTGCCACCAAAAAGCCTTTGGCGCGGTCACGCCGATCAGCGAAGTTCTGGGCCTGATTCCACAGTCCAAGGTGGTGCACATCGAATCGAGCTGCTGCGGCATGGCTGGTAGCTTTGGCTACGAGTCCGAGCATCTGAGCGCCTCCCAGCAAATGGCTGAGCTCAGTCTCTTGCCCACCATTCGCCAACACCCCGACGCCATCCTGGTGGCCGATGGCACCAGCTGTCGCCACCAGATCAAAGACGGCTCCAACCGCCGGGCGCTTCATGTGGCGCAGGTTTTAGATGGCTTGCTGCGCTAGGCAGCCGGGCTGTCCGATTTCGCCGCGATCAGAGTTGCACCTGGGCTGAGCCAAGGCCTTCAAACAAAACCGTGACCGCATCACCCGCCTTGGCCCGGTAAATGCCGTTCCAAGAGCCGGTGGTCACCACCGTGCCTTTGGGCAGGACCCGGTGCTGGCCAATCACGTGGCGCGCAAAGGTCCGCAAGCCCCAATCGGGCGTGCCCAGCGGGTGAGCACCTTTGCACTGAACCGCTAACTGGCCATTGACCGTGATCTGGCACACCTGATTGGCCCAATCGTGCGTGCGCCACGGCTGCCAGTCTGCAAGCACCAAAGCGCCGTGCGATTGCAGGTCTGCCAGTTTCAGCCAGGCCGGCGTGTCATAGCCGCGACTCCAGTGGTTGCTGATCACTTCAATAGCCACGGTGAAATCACTGATCCAGCCTCTGGCGTCTTCTTCGCTGGCAGCGCTGAGCATTTCGTCGCTCACATCACACCCCAGGCGAATGGCGATTTCGGCCTCAATGCCATGCAGGTGCAAGGGCCAATCACGCAAGTCTGCAGGGCTGTGGCGCACGCCATCTGGCGGTAAACCTGCATGGGTAATCATCGCCTCTCGTGATAAGCCGCCTGACTTCCAGTAACTCGCAACGGGCGCACTGTGCCAGTGCAGCTGTGCAGCCACCAGCGCCTGAACCGAGTAGGCATCGTCAGCCCCGCGCAGTGTGTCCATATAGGGTTCGGTGTCAACGACCTGACCGCTTCGCCGAGACTCGAGCAACGCTTTTGCCACCTGGTTGACCCCTGAATGCATTCTCATCTCCTCTTCAAAAAAAAGTTCTCACCCAAAATTTCAAACTGCGCATCCAACGCTCTGCTACCCTGGGCTAGGCGAATAGCCCTGGTGGCTTGGCATGCCAGACTGGTATGCGCTCAAGATGGTTTGGCTGTCGCAGCAACTACTGTAGTTGAGAATCGTAAACAGTTGGTAGCGACCCCAAGCAAACTTGGTTTGGCACAGGCCTTGGCCCTAACGATGAGCGTCATCAGGCCATGCAAGGCGCGACAGGCACTGTCAGCCAGGACTCGAAGTGCGCAAACGTGTGGCGCGCGGCCGTCACCGCATCTTCAAGGTCTTTGGGGTCCGCCAGCTCAGTGTCCAAGGACTTGCGTACAGCACTCCAGCTGGGCATGCCTGGCAACATAGCAGCGCGAAAAAAAGTCAAAGCGCTTGCGTAATCAGGGCCCAGGGTCTGAGCCAGCCGCGCCTGTATCAATCGTGCGCCCAACAAAGACCCGCAAATCACGTATGCCATGCCCAAGATTTCTGCCCGCCGGGTAAAGACTGGCAAACTGCCATCCTCTGGCCCACGAACAGGTTCGCTAACACCCGCCCCAAGTTGCTGCAATTCAAGCAAGTCTTGCTCGATCAAACGGGTGCGATGAAAAACGCCCGGCGTCAACCATTCGCCCGGGCCTCTGTTGCCAGCCCAAAACCAGCGCGCAAACCGATCCTCAATGGTCAGATAGCAGCCGTGCAGGTGCTGCAGAATTTGCTGATAAGTTCGGGGTGTCAAGTCCTGCCCCATCAACTGCTGCATCGCCGATTCTTGATCCAGGCGCTGATGCGCCTGCTGGGTTGACTGTCGTAACACCAGGCTTGCAGTCAAATTCATCACCATTTCAGTCGGATTGCATGGGCCGCTGAGTGAACTTCTTCGGGTGGTACCGGGCGGCTGAAAAAATAACCCTGTGCTTGGTCGCAGTTTTGCGACATCAACCAGCGACGCTGGTAGTCATCCTCGACGCCTTCTGCGACAGTCTTGATCCGAAGACCCCGCGCCAAGCCCAGAACAGCACGGGTCACCAGCTGCGCTTGCGTGTCATGCTCCAAACCTGCAACGAAAGACCTGTCAATTTTTAAGGTGCTCAGCGGTAACTGATGCAGATAGGACAGCGAGGAGTATCCCGTCCCAAAATCATCTAGCGTGACATGAACACCCATCGCTTTGAGCTTTTGGAGCACACCACGCGCCAGGCTGGTGTCTTCCATCAAAATCGATTCTGTGAGCTCAACCTCGATCAAATCCGGATCGACAGCATGAGCACTCAACGCCGCCGCGAGCTCATCGACAAAATTGGCGCTGGCAAACTGAGCGAACGATACGTTGATGGCCACTGGCAAGGTTGGGTCCCCTTGATCGCGCCATCGCGCAATCTGCGCTACCGCCTCGGTAATCACCCACGCGCCCAATGGGTTGATCAAACCACAGCGCTCTGCGATGGGAACAAAATGATCCGGCCCCAACAACCCGCGCACCGGGTGTTGCCAACGAACCAGGGCCTCAACGCCAACAACATTTCCACTGCGTAAGTCAACCTTGGGCTGGTAGTACAACTTCAACTGGTCCGAGGGCAGCGCCTCTCTGAGCTGTGATTCCAGGCTAAAAGCTTCGTTGGCACGGGATTCCATCTCTTCGGTGTATACCGATACCACACCACGTCCCCGCGCTTTAGCGTCATAGAGTGCGATGTCCGCACGCCGCATCAGATCAACCGCCGACGGGCCTTGATCAGGGTAGGTGGCGATACCGACCGAGATACCCATCACCAGTGAATCTGACTCGACCAGAATTGGCAACTTCATGACCCGGATTAACCGATCAGCAATGGCCAACAGCGCCTCAACTTTTCCAGATTCAAAATGAACCACCATAATGAATTCATCACCGCCAAAGCGGCAGGCGAAGTCGTTATCGCGGATGACCTCTGCAATCCGGTGCCCCACCGCCTTGATGACCTCATCGCCTGCGCGATGACCCAGGGAGTCATTGATCCGTTTAAAGTGATCAAGGTCAATCATGAAAAGGCCAAAGTTGGCCCCTGGAATCTGCATGAGCAGATGGAGTTCCGAGTCAAGCGCACTTCGGTTCAGAAGCCCTGTTAAAAAATCATGGCGTGCGCGCCAACGCAATTTTTCGTTGAGTTCGTGATTGATCAAGGCCTGGCTGTGCTCACCCAGGGTTGCGCTAAGTCTCATGATCGACTCAACGTCGAGTCGGCTCCAGTCTTCAGATTTATCCCTAACCGTCTCTGTCCACAAATCGAAGGAGCGACGCGGCTCCAGGTAAATGCCGCCGTCCTTGGCAACATGGCTGGGCTCGTCCTGTTTTCCGCCCCAATGGATCACCTGCTCGAGCTTTGGGCGAAAAAAAACGATGGCATCCTTGCCTTCAACACCAAAGCGAATTGCCAACATGCCCACTTCATCGAGTTCCGGTGGAAATTTTGCGGCCAGAGTCGCCAGGTGATTAGCCACCAAGGGCTTTCCAGGCGCTTGATTAGCAAGCAAGCGCTCGACCTCATCCATCACGGCGCCCCCAGGAAAAGGCACAGCCAATCTTGGAGCCTTACCAAAGACCGTTGTTCCACCCAGGCGCACACCCCAGCTCGTGGCGCTGAAAAGCTCCAGAAATTCAGGGCCATAAACTTGGCCGGCGTCGACCAGGCCCTCCTGCGTCTGCATTGCCGACCGGCCAAAATCATTCACCAACTCGCTAATGCGACGCATGCGCTTTTGGTAGTTCAGGCGTTCCAAGTCATCTGCGCGCATGGCAATCAGGTTAGCCACAAGCTCGCATGCGGTGCGAACAGACTGGCGCACGTGATAGGGCGGAACACGAGGCTTGAGGTGGTGGCAAGCCAGCAGTCCCCACAGCTTTCCGTCTCGAATCAGGGAAACTGACATGGTGGCACGCACCCCCACGTTGCGCAAATAAATGATGTGCGCCTCTGACTTACTGCGCAAGGTGCAGTAGCTCTGGTCGAGTAGCTCGCCTTCTGGCAGCTTGGCCGGCACCAACTCGTCTGAACTGGCCTCAATGTCACATAGGGCCCGAACAGGGTTGAGCAGATAGAGTTGGCGTGCCTGTGGCGGTATGTCACCCGCTGGAAACCGCATACCGAGAAATTTGACTTTCGTGGCAGCAGACACCGACTCGGCCACGACTTCACCAGAAAAGTCGGGCAAAAAGCGATAGAGCATGACCCTGTCGAATCCAGACAACTCTCTTAAAGCCTGTGCGCCAGTGCGCAGGAATTCAGTTTCATCGTGGCTGCGGTTCAATTCGGACAGCGCTTCGTTGAGCCTCTCAAGGGTCTCGATTTGCGCCTCTTGACCGGTGTCTGCTACAGAGGCGCGCGGCGCCCACTCCACAACCACATAAGGCCCGATGCGGTGAGCCAAGGTCTCCCCGACAGAGACGCTGGGGTTTAGCACAGAGGCCCCAGTGGCCAGGCTAAAAAATCGTCCATGCAATTGAACCTTATCGCGCAGTTGAAACTTGACATCTTTTGCCGGCTGCCGATCGCGTAGGGCACCCAGAACAGCGCGAGCAGGTTCAGCCGAGACATCAAACCAATCTTGAAAAAGTGAGCTCAGGATGAGCGTCTCGGGTACAGCGGGTTGCGTTACCCGAAACCAGCCTGCAGACACCTGCACAACTGCCAAGTTGTCCGCGCGAACCACCATCAGCAGACCGTGGGGTTGCACGGCGCCAAGCTGATGAATGGGCTCCGTGTCGCAGCCATGACTCAAAAACTTATTCTTTTGCGTCACGCTCTCGGCCCCGGCCACCACTGTATCCAGGTCTGTACTATTTGGTTGCATTTGATTGTGAAAGATTCCCTTGATCTTGTTCTGGGGGTCATGACCTTGCAGGATGGCAGGGTTTACCCCATAGGAAGCCTTTTGTTTGAGATGCCTCAACGCGAACCTCGACTTGATTCTGACACCACTGAGTCACTCTCAAAGCGCGAACTGTTACAACAAGTTGACACAGCCTGAACTTTTTTCGGACTAATCCACAACTTACTCCGCGATGCCCCTGGCCCTGCGTTGTTCTGACCAGGCGCGCGACGCTGGCCGGTCCTGCTTGGCTTGGTGTATCGTTGTAGGCCTCTTGGTTCCTGATCAACCACTTACGCTGCGATTCGCATGTCCCAGACTGGGGAGTTCTCTTTTGCCTTTTTAAGTGCTGCCGAGACGGCGTTGCCTGTTTACACGCAGTACTACGAGCCAACGCTGGTCGCCATTTCTGTTTTGATGGCGGTGTTCGCCTCGTTTTGCGCGTTCGAGATCACCAGCCGAAAGCTGCGCTACGCATCGGTAATGAGCGCACTGATGCTGGGTTTAGGCACCTGGTCAATGCACTTCATGGGCATGCTAGCGCTGCGCCTTGAGTGCAATGTCAGCTATGAACCCTGGCTCACGCTCCTGTCCGGCCTGCCAGCGGTGGCTGCGGCTGGCCTTGCCGTGCGTATCGCCAGTGGCCCTGAGGCCAGCACGCGCAAACTGATTTTTTCCGGCGCCGTCATTGGTGCTGGAATTGGCCTGATGCACTACGCCGGCATGGCTGCGATGCGCCTGGAGGGCGTGATTCGGTACGAGTTCGGCTTGTTCCTTCTGTCTGTCGTCTGCGCCGTGGTGCTGGCCATCGCCGCCCTCGTGATCAACCGTTGGTTAAGACAAAGCACGCATTTAACGGGAACGCGCGCCTCACTGATCAGCGCAACAGTCATGGGACTGGCGATCTCCGCCATGCATTACGTGGCGATGGAGGCGGCCCACTTCATACCACCTTCCATTGGCACCCTGGGCCAGGCCAACAGCCCCAAAAACCTAGCCCTGCTCGTTGGTCTGGCAACGGCTGGCATCCTGAGCGCTGGCCTGGCCTATCTTTACCTTGGTGCCAGGGTATCGAGCGCAGTGGGGCGCATGCGCTCGGTGATGGAACTGATGCCACAAGGGTTTGTCGTCATGAACACGGATGGGCGCGTTCTTGAGGCCAACCCCGCGCTCTTGAGCATGCTGCAACTGGAAAAAAATGAGGTGGTTGCAAGTCTGCTCCCCCGGTGGGTGCACGGCGAGATCGTCAACGACCGTGTCTGGCATGGCGAAGTCGAAATCCAGCGCGCAGATGGCTCTTACCTGCCCTGCGAAGTGCACGGCAATGTCTTCTGGGATGCCTACACCCGGGAAAAGGCCTGCTTCGCTATCTTCAGCGACATCAGTGCGCGCATCAGCGCAGAGAACCTGGCGCAAAACCAGCTCAAGCAATTCATTGACCTCCTGCAAGCCGTCCCAGACCCGATGGTGATCGTCGATGCCAACCAAGCGATCGTGATGGTCAACCGCGAGGCCGAGAGTTTCTTCGGCTACGAAAGACAAGACCTGGTGAAACAGAACGTCGCCAAGCTCATGCCAGTGGGCGTGCGTGAGGAGTTTCGCCGTTGGGCTCAAAACTACGTGCGCCAACCCAGCACGATCCATATTGACTTAGACCGTCCACTTTTTGCCAGAACGGCTTTGGGCTTGCAAGTACCCGTGGGTATTAGTCTGAGCCCTATTGCGATGAAACAGGGTTTGTGGGTGGTCTGTACCGCACACGACCTACGCCCCCAGGTCAAAGCACAGCAGGAGCTGCGCGCAGCGGTTGCCGAACAAAACGCCATATTCAATTCTGCCAATTCAGGCATCGTGCTCCTGCTCGATAACTTGGCTGTTCGCGTGAACCAGCGTGCAGGAAAAATACTCGGGCGCAAACCCGAAGACATGGTGGGCTCGCACATCAACAGCTGGTTTCACGACCCTGCAGACTACCACCGCTTTGCTGAGACGGCATTCAAGATGGCCAGCAATGAAACCACCTACGCCCGCGAGCATGAGCTGCAGCGCCCGGCTGACTCGACCGTCTGGGTGCTGCTGTCGGTTGCGGCAGTGGATGTGTCAGAACCTAGCCGCGGCTATGTCATGGTGCTCACCGACATGACACAAGAGCGGCATGCCATGTCGCTCATTGCCAAGGCTAATTCGGAACGTGCCGCCATTCTGGACGCGGCAACGACGGGCATTGCGTTCATACGAGACCGGGTATTTATTCGCACCAACCGGCGCTTACACGAGATGTTTGGCTGGGAGCTGTGGGAGATGATCGGTCAACGCACTGCCATCTGGTACCCCGACGAGGCCAGCAACCAATCTGTCTTGCAGCTGTACAAGGCTATTTGGGAAGGCGCATCTCCCAGCCTCGACCTTCAGCTCAAGCGCAAAGACGGCTCTCTGTTCTGGGCGCGCCTGACTGGCAATGCAGTCGACATCAACAACCATGAGGAGGGAACCGTCTGGAGTGTCGAGGACATCAGCCTTTACCGCGAGCGCAGCGAGGCTTTGCGCCAGGCCAAAGAAGAAGCGGAAGCCGCAACCCGGTCGAAGTCCGAATTTCTGTCCAACATGAGCCACGAGATCCGCACACCAATGAACGCCATTATTGGTATGTCGCATCTCGCGCTGAAAACGTCACTTGACACCAAGCAGCGCAATTACATTGAGCGCGTGCACCAGGCCGGCACCAATTTGCTGGGCATCGTGAACGACATTTTGGATTTTTCGAAAATCGAGGCCGGCAAAATGAGCATGGAAGTGATCAACTTTCAGCTCGAAGACGTCATCAGCAACATGGCCGACCTGATGACCTTTAAAACCGAAGAAAAAGGGCTGGAGTTCATATTTGATTCCTCCGCCAACGTGCCTATCGCTTTGCGTGGTGACCCTTTGCGGTTGGGCCAGGTCCTGATCAATCTGGGCAATAACGCGGTCAAATTCACCGACCGCGGCGAGATTGTGTTGGGAGTCGAGACCGTTGAGCAGACCGAGACTGAGGCCGAACTTCATTTCTGGGTGCGGGACACCGGCATCGGAATGACCGAGGCCCAGCGCAGCAGGCTCTTCCAGTCCTTTACCCAGGCTGATGCTTCAACCACCCGCCGCTATGGTGGAACCGGCCTGGGGCTGGCGATTTCTAAAAATATTATCGAAATGATGCAGGGTCGCATCTGGGTCGAAAGCGAGCCCGGCGCAGGATCGACCTTTCACTTTCACGCGCGCTTCGGCCTTCAAGAACAGTACGAAGCCAAGCGCATGTTCACCGCGGAGGAGATTGGTGAGATTCGAACGTTGATCGTCGATGACAACACCTCGGCACTCATGATTCTCGAGGCCATGGCCAAATCTTTTGGTGTGCAGGTGGATACCGCAGCCTCCGGCCACATAGCGCTGGAGAAGATTTCCGCTGGCATTGCCAAGCACCAACCATACGACTTGATCATCACCGACTGGCGTATGCCAGAGATGGACGGCGTGCAATTGCTGCAGGCCGTGAAAGGCCAGCTCGGCGCCAAAACGCCATCGGTCATCATGGTGACCGCGCACGCCCGGGAACAGGTCGTGGAATCACTTGAACGCGGCGCCGTGTCAGTTAAGGAAGTGTTGAACAAGCCGGTTACGCCTTCGTCGCTACTGGAGGCCATTGGCGCCGCTCTGGACAGGCGCCGGATGCCGCGTGACCCCAGTTTGACGCCGGAGAACAGCGCCTCCATCGCCATGACCGCATTGCGTGGGGCGCAAGTACTTTTGGTGGAAGACAACGAAATGAACCAGGAGCTCGCCACAGAGCTTCTGAACGACGCGGGCATCACGGTTGTTGGGGCCAACAATGGCCAAGAGGCGCTCGAAATCCTGTCTGAGAATCAAAATTTTGATGGGATCTTGATGGACTGCCAAATGCCGGTCATGGATGGCTACGAAGCAACCCGGCTCATCAAAGGCGACCCCGACCTGAAACATATTCCAGTCCTTGCCATGACGGCCAACGTGATGCCCGCCGACAAGCAAAAGGTATTTGATGCCGGCATGGATGATCACATTGGAAAGCCCTTGAACGTGCAAGCCATGTTTGTGACCATGGCCAAATGGATCAAGCCCAAGAATCGATTAGACAGTGGTGCGATCGCATCGATCGAGGATGCAAGCCCTGGCCGCGAAAACGAGTTGCCCGCGCAATTGCCCGGCATCAATATCGCTTTGGGGCTGGCCAACCTCATGAGAAATGAAAAGCTGTACCTTCGTACCCTGCGCCGGTTTGCAGACTCGCAAAAGGAATTTGAAGCCAATCTGACTAGCGCACTGGCGCAAGGGGACGACAGTGCAGCTGAGCGCTACGCACACACGCTCAAAGGCACATCCGGGCAGATCGGTGCGGTCACGCTGCAGACTCTGGCGAGCGAACTGGAGACGGCGATTTCGCAAAAACAGGTACCCGGACGTATCCACGAATTGGCTGTGGCAACCAGTGCCGAATTGGCTCTGGTGCTGCATGGACTTGATGCAGTGCAGTCCATCGGTGCAGGGACTGCCCCAGCGCCTGATATCGATTCTGCGCACATCGCAGCTTTGGCGCAGTCTCTGGCGACGGCCTTGGCCGATGGTGACCCCAAAGCGATCCAGTTATGGCAAGAGCACTCCAGCGCCTTCAGGCGACGCTACCCAAGTCATTGGGTTTATATTGACAAAGCAATGAATGGATTTGACTTTGAAACTGCCCGCACAACCCTGCTGCAAGCCATGGAAGAGTCGAAGACCTAAGTTCTCTGAAGACCTATCTCAAAATCACAACATCCAAAGCGAAAGCCGCTCTCACGATGAATGCTCCCGATACAGCACTGAAAAAGTTCACCATCTTGGTTGTCGACGACACACCAGACAACCTGGCTTTGATGAGCGAACTTCTCTGCGATCAGTACCAGCTCAAAATAGCCAATAGCGGCGCACGCGGGCTCACCCTCAGCACGACAGGCACGCCACCTGACTTGATTTTGCTCGACATCATGATGCCTGATATGGACGGCTATGAGGTGTGCCGTCGCTTAAAGAGTAACCCGCAGACCCGGCATATCCCGGTGATTTTTCTCACCGCCAAGATTGGTGTGGAGGACGAGGAAAAAGGCCTGGAGATCGGTGCGGTCGACTACCTGACCAAACCCATTAGCCCGCCCATCCTGTTGGCTCGACTCAAGACGCACCTGGCGCTCAAGCAACAAAGCGACTTCCTGCGCGACAAGGCTGCTTTCTTGAGCGCTGAGGTTGAGCGGCGAACCCGCGAAATCGTGGCCATTCAAGATGTCACGATCATGGCCATGGCGTCTCTGGCTGAAACCCGGGACTCGGATACGGGCAACCATATTTTGCGCACCCAGCACTATGTCAAAGCGCTGGCTGAGCATTTGCAAAGCAAGGGCAAGTACGCCGGGCAGGTCACCGACGAGTGGGTGCATCTGGTTTTCAAGTCGGCACCGCTGCATGACATCGGCAAGGTGGGCATTCCCGATCGCATCTTGCTCAAGCCAGGCAAATTGACTGAGGCAGAGTTTGAAATCATGAAGACGCACACCACCCTGGGGCGCGATGCAATCGAACACGCGGAAAAGCAATTGGGCACCAAGGTGGAATTTCTCTCAATGGCCAAGGAAATCGCCCTATCGCACCAGGAAAAATGGGATGGCTCGGGCTACCCGCAGGGGCTCAAGGGCGAGGACATCCCCTTGTCTGCGCGCTTAATGGCCATGGCCGACGTGTTTGACGCGCTCATCAGCAAGCGGGTTTACAAAGAGGCCATGCCCGTCGATCAGGCGCTGGAGATCATGATCAACGGCAAGGGCAAACATTTCGACCCGGAACTGATCGATGCCTTGCTCGAAATCCAGGATCAGTTGATCGAGATTGCCAGCCGCTACCGTGATACCGATGAGGCGCTGGCCGACAAGCAAGCGCAG
>JAURGS010000170.1 GCA_030833685.1 Rhodoferax sp.
GCGCAAACAATTTGCGAATCGCTTCAAAATCGAAAATGCTGCGCATCAAATCAAGGTAATCGGCAACCGAGTCAATGACATCGACATGCATCGCCTCGAGCTGAAACGACCCGGTTTCGCGCAAGTCCATGTCTGGCGCGTCGCTTCTGTAATACTTGGTGATGCGCTGGGTCTGCGCGTAGATGGCATCCGTGAGCGCTACGGGCGCCGGACCCCCGTTGGCAAGGTTGAACTTGATTCCAAAATCGCCAGTCGGGCCGCCCGGGTTATGACTGGCCGAAAGAATAATGCCTCCAAAAGCCTGATGCCGGCGGATCACCGCACTGGCTGCGGGCGTGGAGAGCAAGCCGCTCTGGCCAACCAAAACGCGGCTCACGCCGTTGGCCGCAGCCATTTTTAAGATGGTCTGAATGGCCACTTCGCTATAAAAGCGTCCATCACCGCCTAGAACCAAGGGGCGCTCACCCCAGTTCGCACCGAGTTCTGGATCTGCCCGCACAACATCGAACAGCGACTGAACAAAGTTTTCGAGGTAGGCTGGCTGCAAAAAGTCTGCAGCTTTCTTTCGTAACCCAGACGTTCCTGGCTCTTGCCCCATATAGGCTTTGGTTGGAATGGTCTGGATTGGCATGAGCGATGTTTTCGGTATCTGGGATCGGCCCAAAGTATTTTGCCTCACAAAACCCAACCTAAAATTCACGCCTCCCAGCCCCAGACTTTAGTAAGCCCCTTTCAAGGTCCTTGACCTGACCGGGTGCCAAACCTCAGTGCCTCAACCAATGAGGCGTGATCTTCTTTGAGAGCAATCCGTGACCTACGCCGAAGAGACCCACAGGCGGCGCACTTTCGCCATCATTTCGCACCCGGATGCGGGCAAGACGACCCTGACTGAGAAATTGCTGCTGTTTTCTGGCGCCATCCAGATTGCCGGTAGCGTCAAGGCACGTAAAGCCAGCCGCCACGCCACAAGCGACTGGATGGAGATCGAAAAGCAGCGCGGTATTTCGGTAGCCTCCAGTGTGATGCAGATGGTTTACCGCGAGCACGTGATCAACCTGCTGGACACGCCGGGCCACAAAGACTTCTCTGAAGACACCTACCGGGTGCTGACAGCGGTTGACTCTGCGCTGATGGTGATTGACGCTGCCAATGGTGTTGAGGCCCAGACCCGCCGCCTGATTGAAGTCTGCCGCCAGCGCAACACGCCAATCATCACCTTTGTCAACAAAATGGACCGCGAGGTTCGCGACCCGCTGGATATTCTGGATGAGGTTGAACGTGAACTGGGCATGCCCTGCGTTCCGATGACCTGGCCTGTCGGACAGGGCAAATCGTTCGAAGGCATCCTCAACCTGCGCACCCAACGCATGACAGTGTTCGAAGCGGGCTCGGAACGCCGGCCACAGGACTTTGAGGCCATTGCCCTTAACAACACACCGGCCCTGGTGCAACGCTTTGGCGACACCATGGCGTCGGCGCTGGAGAGCATGGAACTGGCGGTGGGGGCCTCACCCCAATTTGATGCGCAAGCGTTTCTGGCCGGTCGCCAAACCCCTGTTTTTTTTGGCTCCGGGGTAAACAACTTTGGTGTCATGGAAGTGCTTGAAGCCCTGGTCGACCTGGCCCCTCCCCCCGGCGTGCGCACCAGCTTCACCCAGGTCAACAAAGAGACTGTTGCCAAAGAAGTGCGCCCCGAGGACGCCGCTTTCTCCGGCGTGGTCTTCAAAGTTCAGGCCAATATGGACGCCAACCACCGCGATCGGATTGCTTTTGTGCGTATCGCCAGCGGGCGCTACAGCCCGGGCATGCGCTTGAAAGTCATGCGCAACAACAAAGAACTGCGGCCCACAAGCGTGGTCACCTTCATGAGCCAGCGCCGCGAGGCGGTGGAGGAAGCCTATGCGGGTGACATTGTCGGCTTCACCACGCACGGCGGGGTCCAGCTGGGTGACACCATCACCGATGGCACGGTCAACCTCCTATTCACCGGGCTGCCATTTTTTGCTCCCGAAATGTTCATGACGGTGCTGCTAAAGAACCCGCTTCGCACCAAGCAATTGCAACAGGGCCTGGCGCAGCTTGGCGAGGAGGGTGCCATCCAGGTTTTCAAGCCCGAGATGGGTGGCAACATGCTGTTGGGCGCCATTGGTCAGCTCCAGTTTGAGGTTGTGGCGCACCGGCTCAAAAGTGAGTACGACGCTGACATTCGCCTGGAAAGCAGCCAATACACCGGTGCACGCTGGATCACAGCCGACTCTGCCCAGGAGCTCAAAACCTTTGTCAATGCGTATCCGCAGCGCATGGCGCTGGATGCCGCAGACACGCTGGCGTTTCTGTGCACCAGCCCCTACGACGTGCGCCTGGCGCAAGAGCGGTTTCCAAAAATTCACTTTCACCCTTTGCGCGAGCACGCGGGCTTAGCGCTGCACAGCGCGTCCTGATCCTTGCCAATACAGGCACCAAGGACTCGCCCCACTAGCGCTCACAACCCCTGGGAAACAGGCGTGCGAGCGCAAGACGCTTTCTCGGGTTTGACGGCTTTCACGGTTTTCACACTAGGGCCCGTTGGCACAAACGGACAGCCCTTGCTCAAAGTGCGCCAGCGAGCCAGGGCCCGCACCATGAGCGATGCAGCGTTTGGGGCCTACTGCGCGAACGAACCACGCCGCTTGTAATCCCCTTTGCTGGCTTTGATTCAAGCCCGTCGGAGATACCGGATGAAAAAGTCGTCCACGCCCTTAGCGCGCCAGAACGCTGGCCAATGCTTGGCCCGTGTGTGTGCCGGCGCTCACAACCCCAGGCGGGGTGTCTGCCGCAACCAGCCGACCGCCATTCACCCCACCCTCGGGGCCAAGGTCTAGCAGCCAGTCTGCCTCGGCAATCACATCCAAGTCGTGCTCGATCACCACAACGCTGTGACCGCCATCCACCAGACGATGCAAAACGCGAATCAGCTTGTCAACATCGGCCATGTGCAAGCCGACGGTGGGCTCATCCAGCACATACAGCGTGTGCGGCGCTTTCTGGCCTCTCCGTGTGATGTCATCGCGCACCTTGGACAGCTCGGTTACCAACTTGATGCGCTGCGCTTCACCGCCGCTTAACGTCGGCGAGGGCTGCCCCAGGGTCAGGTACCCTAAACCCACGTCCTTGAGCAACTGAAGCGGATGCGCGATCACGGGCATGGCGGCAAAGAAATCAACCGCTTCGTCAACCTCCATTTGCAGCACGTCGCCGATGTTCTTACCACGCCAGCTCACGGCCAGGGTCTCCGGGTTAAAGCGAGCACCTTTGCAGGTTTCACACAGCACTTTCACGTCTGGCAAAAAGCTCATCGCCACGGTGCGAATACCCTGCCCCTCACAACTGTGGCAACGCCCTTCGCCCGTGTTGAAAGAAAAACGGCTGGCGCTGTAGCCACGTGCCCTGGCTTCAAGCGTGTCGGCAAAAAGCTTTCGGATCACGTCCCAAAAACCAATATAGGTCGCAGGGCAGCTGCGCGGGGTCTTACCAATAGGGGTCTGATCCACTTCCAAAACCCGATCGACCGATTCGTGCCCGGTTAGCCCGTCACAGCCCACCCAGGGGAACAACTCACCCTGCGCCTGGCGGGCACGGCCAGCCTGGGTGCTACGCTGAGCGACCGCCGCCTGCACGTTGGCTAGCAGCACATCGCGCGCCAAGGTCGACTTACCCGAGCCGCTCACACCGGTGACCGCGACCAACCGCTTTAAAGGAACGTCGACCGTGATGTTCTGCAGGTTATGCATGCGAGCCCCGATGACCTTGAGCCACGGCACCTCTGCAGCCTGTGGCGCCTCACCGCTGGGCACTGAGGATCGGCCTGGCGCAGGCACGCGCGCCACGGGTCTGCGCGGCTGAACGGGGTGCCGCATCGCGTGCAAGAGATAGCGCCCAGTCTGGGACTCCTGCGCTGATTGCAAGGCGTTCACATCGCCCCGGGCTACCAGACGTCCGCCTCGCTTTCCTGCGCTGGGCCCAACGTCGATCAGGTGATCGGCCTGGCGAATGGTACTCTCATCATGCTCCACAACCACCAAGGTGTTGCCCTGGTCGGTGAGTGACTTTAAGGCGCCAAGCAGGATCTGGTTGTCTCTGGCGTGCAAACCAATGGTGGGCTCATCCAGCACATAGCAAACGCCCTGCAAATGGCTGCCAAGCTGGGCTGCCAAACGGATACGCTGCGCCTCCCCGCCAGACAGCGATGGCGCGCCCCGATCAAGCGTCAGGTACCCCAAACCCACCTGCTCCAAAAAGGCCAGGCGCGACTCAATTTCTGGCAACAGGTCCCGGGCTATTTCACGCTCACGAAGCCCCAGAACATCCGGTTTGAGCAGCGCTTGCACCCATAAGCGCATGTCTTGCACGCTCAGCCGCGCCAGGTCGGTGATGGTCCAGCGGTCTGACGCCGCAGCACTGGCACCAAAACGCACGGCGCGTGCCGTCAGGTTCAGACGAGTGCCGGCGCAGCCCGCACAGACCTGCTCAAGCAAGTCCTCCACGTCTGCCTCAACAAAACTTTGCTCCCGACCCCGGCTTTCATCGTCACGCACCGAATCGTCAAAAACTTTGCGCTGCTCACGGTTAAGCTTGAGACCGGTGCCCACGCATTCCGGGCACCAGCCGTGTTTGCTGTTATAGCTAAACAACCTCGGATCCAACTCCGCGTAGCTGGTGCTGCAAATCGGGCACGCCCTCAGCGTCGAAAACACATGCAGCTGACCCAGGTGGCGGGTATCGGCGTCTACGGCCATGGCTTGCTCCAAGCCATCCAAGCCCACCAAAACATGCACCACACCCTTGCCATGCTGCAGCGCACGCGCCAAAGCCTCGCGCAAAGCCGTCTCCTGGTCTGCTGCAAGCTGCATGCTCCAAATCGGCAGCTCGATCGTGTGCTCTTTGAATCGATCAATGCGTGGAAAACCGCGTGTCGGCAGAAACTGCCCATCCACCCGCAGGTGAGTGAAGCCTCGGGGACGGGCCCAATCTGCAAGCTCCGTGTACACACCTTTGCGGTTCATCACCAGTGGCGCGAGCAATCCAATATGCTGGCCCCGAAACTGGCGCATCAACTGGGCGGCAATGCTGTCTGGCGTCTGCGGGGCCACTGCCGCGCCATCGTGCACGCAGTGCTGTGTACCAAGCTTGACGTACAGCAGCCGCAAAAAATGCCAGACCTCGGTGGTTGTGCCCACAGTCGACTTACGCCCACCTCGGCTCAGGCGCTGCTCGATGGCCACCGT
>JAURGS010000171.1 GCA_030833685.1 Rhodoferax sp.
GGCGCTTGCTGCGTTCACCGCCAAACTCCACCAGATTGCCCAACCCCTGCGCCAGACTCTTACCTACGACCAAGGCAAGGAGATGGCACGCCATCGTGAGTTGGCTCAGGCCACAAACATGCGGGTGTACTTCTGTGATCCCCACAGTCCCTGGCAAAGAGGAAGTTGCGAGAACACCAATGGATTGCTACGGCAGTTTCTGCCCAAGGGCACGGACCTGAGCGTCCACGATCAGGATGCTCTGGACTCCATTGCCGATCTGATGAACAACCGGCCTCGACAGACGCTGGATTGGCGTTCTCCGTACCAGGCCTTCCAGCAGTTCATGCTGGCCATCGAGCAACGCCAGGACGCTACCATTCATTGATTCTCAACCGGTGGTGTTGCACTTCAGAATTGAGACCGCCCACGGATAGCTACGCCGATGCGCAATGCTTCCTCGGAGTGACCTGCATCGTATGCAGAGGCAGAGTTTCGGATGAAGTCCAGTTGACGCCTCAGTTGCTTGACCAATTCGGGGGAAGGTTTCTGCATCACTGAAACGCGTAATCAATGAAAGTTAGGGTGGTGGTGTCACACCGTTGCGAAGTATGTAGCCTCGGCACAGTCGGCCTTTACCCTATATAGCCATTCGGCCCATCGCTGGGCTAGTCACTGGCGCAGAGGTATTTGGGGCCGCTGCATGAGACACCACCGAAATCATGATATGCCTATTTTCTAATCGGCATCTGACCGCTTGATGTGAACTGATCGAAGCTGTCGAAGCTCTCTTGATCCTTCCAGGAGTTATCCCACCTGCGCGGTTCAGCATCTTCAAGGATCAACAACGTCAGCACGCGATCACGACTGCCGTAGCTGTGTTTGAACTCCTGCACCTTCATATATGGCTGTTCGCCAACGCACCAAACAGCAGCAGACATGTCGATCCCATTCCACTCCTGGGCGATGGACTCATCTGCTGCAACGGTATCGCGCAGAGGCTCAGCAGGATCACTCAGCCTTCTAATCCGGGTGTTGCTCAACACAGCACTGCGGCTTCGCCATTCGTACTTGAGAAAGCCGTTGTCCCAGTGCAGCAAGATCGCACGCTTCTCCGTGAACTTGATGAAGCGGATGCATAGGGCCTCGAACGACACGCCGAATGTTTTGGCCAACCCACTGAGCAAGTGAAGGTCAACGTCCTGACTGGTGATGCGATCACGCAGGACATCGCCAGGCATCAACAAATTGCTGGCGAATTCATCTGCTTCGCGTTCAATGTTGGCTGCCGTGTCTTGGCTGAAATGAACTGCGGCCTTGTCGCAATTGAAGGTGCGTCGCTTCGCCCTGTGAAGAACGAAGTGGCCCAGCTCATGTGCGATGGTGAATCGTTGACGCTCGGGGTTGGCGGCTGGGTTGTAGAAGATCCCCCACTCGGCAGGATCATTGGGATTGCAAACCAGCATCCCTTCAACACTGCTCACGGTTGAGGCCATAGGGGGCTTGATGATTTTGACCCCTTCACCGTAGGGCGTATCTGGCAGCCCCTCCCGAACCCTGTCGAGATCAATGTAAGCAGCCTTCTCCTCATCGGCGACACGCATCCAACGCAGGATCATGTTCGCCGCTTTGCTTGGAGTCAGGTCTAAGCTGCCACTCAACGCTTGGGTTCCTCTTGTGCCGTGCCGGGGAACATCAGCTTCATCATGTCTTGAACGCGATTTTTCTCATCGTCCGACATGGTGGCGTACTGGCGAAAGAACGCCACATCTTCAACTGTGGCCTCGGGGACCTGTTCGTTGGTCTCGTTCATGAGATCTTCCATCGTGACCCCCAGAACCTTGGCCAGCAGACGAACCCGCTCGGCGGAAGGACGCTGCCCTTCTTTCATTTCCAGTTCCCAGATGTACGCCTTGGTACAGCCTACTGCGTCGGCCACTTGCTGCAATGTCAGCTTCTTGGCCTCCCGCAGACGTCGCAACCGCGCTCCTAAGGTCGATGCCATGGCACAGCTCCTGTCTGAATCAAAACAGCCTAAAAGTATAGCACCAAGATACACCATCCACCACCATGTTCTACGTGGTTTGACAAGCGGAAATAACCGGGACACAATTACGCTGTATCTCGCCACTTTACTTTGACGGGGTATTTGTAAACAACCTGTCGGCCCGCGCCAGCATCCCCTGTACGCAGAACACCGACATTTCATAAGGACCAGAAAAATGAAAAAAACCTTTGTCGATGTGCTGCTTGAGCTGCCCGTAGACACCACTTTGCAGACCTTTTTGGCGGCCAATGGCTTGCCTTTGCCCGATGACCTCTCCTGGTCTGATGGCCAAGAGGTCACCCAGACCGTGATCGAGGCCATCCGGTCTTGGCCCGATGAGATCGCCCGCGACCAACTCATTGCCAAACTCATGGCAAGCGTTGGACTCGGGGATGCGGCGGGCAAACAAGCAATGTTTCAGGTGGCCAGGCAAAACGGTGCAGCCTTGATGGGGCTGGTCGCCAGCCAAAGTGACATTCATCGCTCGTTCTGGCTTTACGTGAACCACCCCGAGCTCTTTGATCTGGCCGGGGATGTGGACTTCTTTGAGCGCCATGGCACACAGGCTCAGCAAAACGATCTGGGCGTCAAGCGCAAGCCCAACATCTCTGATGCCGCCATGCTCGGCATGCGTCAAGCCATCTCGGCGTTCTATCAGAAGGAGCTGCAGTGTGGCGACGGCAGCGTGGCATACGTGCTCGAGCGCTCTCCCGATGTCTATCTGCTGACGGTCCACGTCAAAGACCTGGCGATGCTGCGCTTGGAGTTTGAAGGCTCGACCCTGACCCGTCGCGTCGGCAATCCCAACATTCACATGGTGCTGGAGTATTCAGCCAAGACCGGCGTCGCCCGCACCCTGGTCAAAGGCGGGGTCAAGTACCACACCATGCTGCTGGAGGCATTCGCAGAGCATCTGCTGGGCACGAAAGTCGATGCACACCGCATCAAGCCGCCCACACTTGACCTGTCTGCGTTGCGGCTGGGTTTTGATGTGCCCCAGGCGCTGACCACCGATGGGTTCATGGCGGTGCAGGTCAAAACCCTTTCACTGCTCAGCCCCCTTGGTGACCTGAAGGTTGAATGCACTGCAACCGCCTCAAGCGACCAGCAATGCGTGACCGAACTGATCGCTGAGTCTTTCCCCAACGAGAACCCGCTCAAGCGCAACTGGCAGATCAACTCGGCGCACATCAATCTGTACTACCCACCCGAGCCCGGCAAGATGCGAGCGAAGGTCATCACCATTGAGATCACCCGCAAAGGCCGACTGAACCTTCACAAGTTCGACGCCAAGATGCAAGCCCAGCTCGAAGGCTACCTGGTTGCCCTCGGCATTCTGGGTGCCGACCAAACGCTGAATGCCAATGAGCAGCAGCCCGGTGAAGACGCCGTCCAGTCCGAACCTGCGTACCAGGAGTAAGCGTGAACTCACATCATGCTTGGTCATTGGTCTGCCGCTTGTTCGCTGAGGGGACGCACGTCCATCGCTGGGCGCTGTCCCCTCACGAGCTGGCTGCATGCACCTTGCTCGGCTCCGCCATAAAGGCTGCGCCCGTCAATCAGCAATACGTACTTTGCCCACATTGCAACCTGCACCGTGGGCAAGTCGTCGGTGATGGCCAGGGCGGCAGGCTTTGCCATTGCCCCGAATGCGGCCCCGTCCACATCGAACCACAGGATCTGGCTGCGGTCATGCTCAACGAGGATTGGCTGCGCCAGAAGTTGCGCTTGGCACTGGAGATCAACAGCCGCGACGGCATTGATCAGGTTGGCCCTGGCATTTGGCGGTTGGGGGACGCTAGGCAAGGGCCGGTCATTCTGGCTCGTGGCCTGTCCACCCTTGTCCGCGCGCCTGCGATCTTGGATGGCTTCCGGGTCAAGGGTTCAAGCCTGCGGGTCATCACACCCAAGCCCATCGACCAGACTGCGCACCCATTCGCTGCCGACATTGAGTGGCTGCCACTTCAGGAGCGGTTCGCCTTCTACGGCGACGGCATCTCCTTTATTGCCCCACAGGGCCACCGCCCGGAAGAAACGCCACGTGAGGCCGTTAAACCGGTTTACGGCCCCTTCGCGGACGACTTCCGCACGGTGCTGCTGCCAGAGCATGGCCACATCAACCTCACTGGAGCGCAGGCTTCGGTTTTCAAGTCGCTTTGGTCGTTCAGAGGGATGCCTGTTCGCGGCGAACGGATCATGGCCAAAGCGGGGCTCAAGAGTGACAAGCCCATTGACGTATTCAAGGTGAAAACCCGAGACAAAGGAAAGCTCGGAGTCGATCGCCCGATGTTGGCGTACAAAAATTTAGTCGAATCGCAAAAGCGCGAAGGACTTTATGCGCTGCCCTGCGCTTCAGGGCAATAACCTCAAGGAAGAAAGCTATGGCAACGAAAGATCAGATCAACAAAGCCTGGGACAACGCCGCGAAGATGCGCGGCAAAGATCCGGACCTGTACCGACAGGACCCCTACGGCAATCCGATGTACCGCCACTCGCATGGCAAGAGTTCAGACATGGGCTGGGATGTTGACCACATCACACCGCAGTCTCGGGGCGGGTCAGACGCCACGAAGAACCTTCAGGCACTCAATTCATCGGTCAACCGCAGCAAGGGAGACTCGCTTCAGAAGAAGAGTCGCCACTCGAAATAACCCCGATCTCATGGCCTGCCTCAGCAAGTCGATAGCAAAACCTTCGTATCCGACACACGCGTAAGTTATTGCCGTGAAAGGCGTTCTGCGTGTGCCACAGCGTGAGGGTTTGCAGAAGTTTCGTGAGAAGAGAAGGCGGAATATGAGATTTGGGGGTCAATACCGCCCCAAGTACCGGAGGGGGTTGGCACACGTAGAATTGCGCCGCACCCCGCGTGCTCTGGGGATGCCCCAAATGAAAACGCCCAACTGAGAACAGTTGGGCGTCTTGGATTGGTGGAGCGGAGGAGGATCGAACTCCCGACCTTCGCATTGCGAACGCGACGCTCTCCCAGCTGAGCTACCGCCCCAAAGGTTCGCGATTATAACTGAATTGCCCGGTGCAGAGCGTTGCCAGACTCGCACTCTGGCGTCGCAGCAGTTACAGTAGTCGCTATGCCCGCACCGCGTTTTACCGAAGAATTCTGCAACCGCGAATACAACAACCGCGCGCGCGTCCCCGGCAACGAACAGTTGCATGCCGCGCATGTTGCCCAGTCGCACGA
>JAURGS010000172.1 GCA_030833685.1 Rhodoferax sp.
TTGGGCGGCCTGTCCAAGGGCGAGTTTCTGCGCGAATTCGAGCCCGACTTTTTCTTCGATGACCAGACCGGTCATATCGAGTCCGCGGCGCGCCATGTGCCCGCCGGCCACGTTGCCGGTGGCGTTCGCAACCCCGCACCGCACTGATCCACTTCGCGCGCTCGCGCACGACTTTTTAACCGGAGGCCCGCACCATGTCTGTTGCCACCAAACTCGCTGACTTCAAAACCTTTAGCCGCCGAACCTGGGCGCTGGCGCAACCCTACTTTGCCTCGGAAGACAAATGGAAAGCGCGTGGCATGCTAGCAGCCATCATTGCGCTAAACCTGGCCATGGTCTACATGGCGGTGCTGTTCAACTCCTGGAATAAGGTCTTTTACAACGCCCTGCAAAACAAGGACGAGGCGGTATTTTGGGCGCAGCTGGGGCGCTTTACTTACCTGGCCTTTACCTTCATCGTGCTGGCGGTTTACAAGTTTTACCTGACGCAGCTGCTGGAGATGCGCTGGCGCAGCTGGATGACTTCCTACTACCTGAAGCGCTGGCTTGCCAACCAGAGTTTTTACAAGCTGGAGCTGATGCGCTTTGCCCTGAGCCGCGAGAAGGACGCCGCCAACCCCGACAACCCGGACCAGCGTATCCAGGAAGACATCAACCAATTCACCAGCTACACCATATCGCTGAGCATGGGGCTGCTGAATTCGGTGGTCACGCTGGTGAGTTTTGTCGGCATCCTGTGGGGCTTGTCGGGCAACTTCGCCTTCACCCTGGGCGGCACCGAATTTGACATCCCCGGCTTTATGGTCTGGATGGCGGTGCTGTACAGCCTGGCTGGCAGCGTGCTTACCCACTACATTGGCCGGCCGCAAATCAAGCTTAATTTCAACCAGCAGATGCTCGAAGCCGACTTTCGCCACCACATGGTGCGGGTACGCGAGTACAGCGAAGCGATCGCCCTGGACCGGGGCGAGGACGTGGAGCGCGGGCAACTGGACAGCCGCTTTCAAAAATTGCTGGCTAACTTTCTGACGCTGATTAAAAAGCGCAAAAACCTGGTCTGGTTCACCAGCTTTTACGGCCAGGCCGCGGTGGTGTTTCCGTTTCTGGTGGCTGCACCCCGGTTTTTCAGCGGTGCAATTCAGCTGGGTGAGTTAATGCAAATATCCAGCGCTTTTGGTCGGGTGCAGGACTCCCTGAGTTGGTTTGTCGACAACTACCCGGCGCTCGCGTCGTGGCGCGCAACCACTGACCGCCTCACTAATTTTGAGGCCTCGTTTCAGGCCATCCAGGCCATGGATGCGCAGCCCGAGTCTTTGGTGGTGCAGCCCAGCGTGGCCACCGCAAGCCAGGCCGCGGGCCTGGACGTTGAAGGGTTGCAAGTTCAGCTGCCAGGCGGCGACACCTTGATCGCCGGCGCCAGCTTCAAAGCGCAGGCGGGAGAGGCGATCTTGCTGGAGGGCCCCTCTGGCAGCGGCAAGTCCACACTGTTCAGAGCCCTGGCCGGGGTGTGGCCGTTTGCCAAAGGGATGGTTCAGCGGCCTGCCGACACCATGTTCATCCCCCAGCGGCCCTACTTTCCGAACGGACCACTGCGCGAAGCGCTGGCCTACCCCAGCGACCCCAGCCTTTACAGCGATGAAGAACTCAAAGATGCGCTGAACCGGGCCCACATACCCGCGCTGGCTGGGCGCCTGAACGATGTGGCGGCCTGGGGGCAAACCCTCTCTGGCGGCGAGCAACAGCGCCTGGCGATTGCCCGCGTGATGCTGAAAAAACCCACCTGGATTTTTGCCGACGAAGCCACCAGCGCCATGGACGAGCGCAACGAAGAGGCGGTCTACGCCAGCCTGCTGGAGCACGTGCGCTCCATGGGCGGCTCACTGATCTCGATAGCGCACCGGCCATCGGTGGCCAAGCACCATGAGCGGCGCTGGGTGATGCAAAGCAATGAAGGCGAAGCTGGGGGTCGCTTTAGCCTGCAGTCCTAGATGCTTGGGCAGGCCTGAGCGATCAACCGGTTCTTGCGCGTAGCGGGTAGCGGGTGGCGCGTGGCGGGTGGTTAGCGGCTAGCCGTCAACCCGCAAGCGCTGCTTCTGAGTCAAATGAAAAGGCCCGGCCTTAAAACGGAATATCGTCGTCCATGTCATCAAAACCGCTACCGGGCTTGCTGGCTGCAGGCGCCCCAGCAGCCTGACGGGCGTTGCTCTGTGAGCGCGCCGGGCGCGCGCCACCCTCGTCCTCGCCATAGCTGGGCTCGCCCATGCCCTCGCGTGAACCGAGCATCTGCATCTCGCTGGCAATGATGTCGGTGGCGTATTTTTCCTGGCCGTCCTTGTCGGTGTATTTGCGCGTCTTGATGCGCCCTTCGACGTAAATGGAGCGACCTTTTTTAAGGTACTGGCTAACGATTTCTGCCAGGCGACCAAAAAAGGTGACGCGGTGCCATTCGGTCTCTTCCACCATCTCGCCGGTCTTGCTTTTGTAGCGGCTGCTGGTGGCAATCGTGACGTTTGCAACCGGGTCGCCGCTGGGCAAATAACGCACCTCGGGGTCGCGACCCAGGTTGCCCACGAGAATGACTTTGTTGACGGAGGCCATACGAGATCCTTAGAAAAAATAGGGCTTGGATGCGAACATTATCACGCGATCAATGGCGCGCTCGGGGCGTCGGCGCCTGCATGGGCCAGGCCACCAGCAGCCACAGGGCCATCAACGCGGCAGCAGCCGCGAACAAGGCCTGGGCGCCACCCGCTTTGATCAGCCCTCCACCCAACAACCCACCGGCAAAAATGCCCAGCGATTGCAAGGTGTTGTACACGCCCAATGCCGAGCCGCGCCCACCAGGTGGGGCAAAGCGCGAGACCAGGCTGGGCTGGCTGGCTTCCAGCACGTTAAAGCCCAAAAAGAACACAAACAAGACCACGCCCAATTCCAAAACCGTGGGCTGCAGGCTGCTCAAGCGCCAAAAAACAAGCTGGACCAACAAAATCGCCAGGATCGATCCCAAAAACGCTGCCCTCATGCGGCCTCTGCGCTCCAACTCAAACAAGCCCAGACCCATCACCACGAACGAGCCCAGCACGGCTGGCAGATATACCTGCCAGTGGTGCTCTCGCGCCAGCCCTGAGGCCACCAGCATGCCCGGCACGGCCATCCACATGGCCAGTTGCACCGCGTGCAAAACGAAAACGCCCAAGTTCATCCGCATCAATGGCAGTGAGGACAGCACATCGACCAGGCGCCCGCGGGGCAGGTGCTTGTGCACCAGTGGCTCCGGCGGCACCCACCAGATCACCCCAGCCACACCGAACAACGCCAGTACACCGGTGAGCACAAAAATACCCACCAGCCCCACCCAGTGCGCCAGCACGGGTGCAGCCACCAGAGAGACCGCAAACATCAGGCCAATGCTGACACCCACCAGCGCCATGGACTTGGTGCGCACCTGGTCTCGGGTGTGGTCGGCCAGCAAGGCCGTCACCGCCGCAGAGACTGCCCCAGCGCCTTGCAAGGCGCGGCCAATGGCCAGCCAAACCAGGGAGGGCGCCAAGGCCGCTACCAGGGAGCCCGCCGCAAATACCAGCAAACCAAACACAATCACCGGCTTTCGACCCAGACGGTCTGAGGCCAGTCCGTATGTAAACTGCAGCAGCGCCTGCGTCAGGCCGTATACGCCCATGGTGAACCCCACCAGGGCAGCGTCATCACCACCGGGGTAGCGCGCCGCTTCGATCACAAACACCGGGAGGATCAAAAACAGGCCGAGCATGCGCAGGCCAAAGATCGAGGCCAGCGAAAAGCTTGCCCGGCGCTCCAGCGCCGTCATGGGCACGCCCAGCATGCCACCTTCGGACGCGACAGATTGCGCTTGATCAGACAAAAACCAACCTCTTTTTTGGTAAGCAACACCGCCAAACAGCGGCAAGAAACGACCGGGCATTGTCCATGATCTGACGCCCTGTCTCTTGAGCTGCCAAGCCAGCACAAGGCCAACGCTTCTGCTTGGGACTATCATGCCGGGTTGGCCCGAAAAGGGCTCATCCCCATTTTCAGAGCTGAGCTTTTTGTGAATACCACCGACGAAGGCGCCTACCTGACCAAAGCCCTGCAAACCCCTTGCATCAGCATCCGTGGGGCGCGAACGCACAACCTCAAAAACATTGACCTGGACATTGCCCGCAACCAGCTGGTGGTGATCACTGGAATGAGCGGCTCAGGCAAGTCCAGCCTGGCATTTGACACCCTCTACGCCGAGGGGCAGCGCCGCTATGTTGAAAGTCTGTCGACTTACGCGCGCCAGTTTTTGCAGCTGATGGACAAACCCGATGTCGACATGATCGAGGGGCTGTCGCCCGCCATCTCGATTGAGCAAAAAGCCACCAGCCACAACCCTCGCTCAACCGTGGGCACGGTCACCGAGATCCACGATTACCTGCGACTGCTGTTCGCACGCGCCGGGCAGCCGTTTTGCCCCGAGCACAAACTGCCTCTGAATAGTCAGACAGTCAGCCAGATGGTGGACGCGGTGCTGGCGCTGCCCGCCGAGTCCCGCATCATGGTGCTTGCGCCGGTAGCACGTGAGCGCAAAGGCGAGTTTCAGGACCTGTTTGCTGATATGCAGACCAAAGGCTACGTGCGTTTTCGCATCAACGGCCAAGCCTTTGAAGCAGACGAGCTGCCGGCGCTAAAGAAGAATGAAAAGCATGACATCGACGTGGTCATCGACCGGCTCAAGGTTCGCCTGGACGCCAAGCAGCGTCTGGCCGAAAGTTTGGAGGCGGCTGTGCGCCTCTCAGGAGGACGGGCAATTGTTTTGGCCCTTGACGCCAACGCTGACCAAGGCGAGGAACATTTGTTCAACGCCAAGTTTGCCTGCGCGCTGTGCAACTACGCCATGACCGAGCTTGAGCCACGGCTTTTTTCATTCAACTCGCCCTCAGGCGCCTGCCCGGCTTGCGAGGGCTTGGGTCAACAAGCCTTTTTTGACCCGGCCAAGGTGGTGGCATTCCCTGAGTTAAGCCTGGCCAGTGGCGCCATCAAAGGCTGGGACAAGCGTAATGCACAGTACTTCGCCCTGTTGCAAAGCCTGGGCACACATTACGGCTTTGATGTTGACCAGGCATTTGAAAACCTGCCCGCTCGGGTGCAAAACGTGGTGCTGTTTGGCTCTGGCGATGAACAAATCCGCTTTGACTACAGCGTGGACGGCAAGCGCAA
>JAURGS010000173.1 GCA_030833685.1 Rhodoferax sp.
CCAGGAACAAGGCGAACAAGAACCCAAGCAAGCCCAGCATGACCAGTCCCAAGGGCGCGTGAACCGAAGTGACCAATAAATTGAGGTCGGTCGGTGTGATGAAAACTGACCAATTCAATACCGCAAACGCGGCGATCGTGGACAACACCAGTAACAAGAACAGAGACCTGAGATTCATGTGTATCTCCACAACACGCCATCAAACCCACCCCGAGCACCGTGGGCGGCGAACAAGCGCTCCAGCAGCCCCAAATCAGTGTAGCGGAACGCCAGTGACCGCTTGCAAAGCCTCTGCTGTGACGCCAGGGGCTCGCTCGATAACCCGCAAACCCTGCGGTGTGACATCCATGACCGCCAGGTCGGTGATGATGCGATTGACCACCCCAAGCCCCGTAAGCGGCAAGGTGCAGCTCGGCAAAATCTTCAGGTCGAAGCCGCCGTCCTTCTTTTTGGCAACATGCTCCATCAGGACAACAACGTTCTTCACACCAGCAACCAGGTCCATGGCGCCGCCCATGCCCTTGACCATCTTGCCTGGAATCATCCAGTTGGCCAGGTCGCCTTTTTCGCTGACCTGCATCGCACCCAGGATCGACAGATCAATCTTGCCCCCACGGATCATGGCAAACGACTGCTCGCTACCGAAAATAGAGGAGCCTTTGATGGTGGTGACCGTCTGCTTACCTGCGTTAATCAGATCCGGGTCAACCTCATCTTCGTAGGGAAAAGGGCCAATGCCCAGCATCCCGTTTTCACTTTGAAGCCAGACCTCCACATGGTCTGGCACATGGTTGGCAACCAAGGTCGGAATGCCAATGCCCAGGTTCACGTAGTACCCGTCTTTCAATTCGGCGGCCGCACGGGCTGCCATTTCATCTTGCGTCCAAGCCATGGCTTACTATCTCCTTCAAACTTTGCGGTCGCGCGTCGTGCGCTTCTCAATGCGCTTCTCGGGCGTCGGATTCAGAACAATCCGGTGCACGTAAATGCCCGGCAGATGCACGTCATCGGGCGCCAATTCGCCGGTGGCGACGATGCGCTCTACCTCCACCACACAGATCTTGCCTGCAGTGGCCGCAGCCGGGTTGAAATTGCGCGCCGTCATGTTGAAGCGCAAGTTGCCCGAGCGGTCAGCCACGTCCGCTTTGACCAAGGCAATATCAGGCACCAGTGCGCGTTCCATGACAAAGGTTTCGCCATCGAATTCACGCAGCTCCTTGCCCTGAGCAACGATTGTCCCAACCCCGGTCTTGGTAAAAAACGCGGGAATTCCAGCACCACCTGCGCGCAGCTTTTCTGCCAAAGTACCCTGCGGGGTAAATTCCAGCTCCAGCTCGCCGGCCAGATACTGCCGCTCAAACTCTTTGTTCTCGCCCACGTAGCTGGAAATCATTTTCTTGATCTGGCGCGTCTCCAACAGCCGGCCCAGCCCAAAACCATCCACGCCCGCATTGTTCGAAATCACCGTCAGGCCTTTGACACCGGTGTCACGAACAGCTTCGATCAACGCTTCTGGGATACCGCATAGACCAAACCCCCCCACAGCAAGAAGCTGACCATCCTTAATCACGTCCGCCAAAGCGGCGGCGGCAGATGGGAATACCTTATTCACGAGTCACTCCAATTTACGCAAAGGGCATAAGCATACTATGACGACCTGTCGCAGCAGCCCTCACACTGCTCCCTTGGGCAGCCAACTTCAGCCGAAAACCCGACCAAAACGCAGCGCAATGAGAGCTCAACCCACCAATGTGCGCATCCAGGGCGGCAAATCCACCGCCTTTTGCTTGGGGAAGTCAACCCAGATCGTGGTCGCCCCACCGGCGGCGTGGATATCACCTGGCTGGTCTTCTGGCTCCATGGTGAACCAGGTCTCAAAGGTTGTTCGCCCAGGGTTGCTGGTGAACATCTGTAGGCGCACCGTCCCCGGGTATTCCAGTTGTTTGTAGAAATTGCAAAAAGCATTCACGATCACAGGGCCCTCACCCAAAGGGTTGGGCATGCAGCCGTTGGCATGCATCCAATCAATCCTCACACTCTCCATGTAGCGGAAATACGCCGTGTTGTTCATATGGCCCATGGCGTCCATGTCACCCCAGCGAATCGGCATCAGGCTCTCAAAAACCAATTTTTTCTGTTCGGGTAATTCGTATCGCATCTATTTACCTGCTCAGCAGTCTCCGCTTCAAACACCAAATCCATCGTCCGCTGCAATCACAGCGCCGTTAACAAAATGACTTTGCTCAGCACATAGGGTAACGAGCAAGACGTCGAGATCCTCGGGTTTGCCAACGCGCCTTCTGGGCAACATCTTGATCAATTTCTGCCCGGCCTCGGTTTGCCAATGGGCATGGTTGATTTCGGTGTCAATGTATCCGGGCGCGATGGCGTTGACGTTGATGCCATAGCGACCCCATTCCAACGCCATCGCCCGGGTCATGTGAATCACCGCTGCCTTGCTCATGCAATAGACACCGATCTTGGCCAGGACCCGCAGCCCGGCCATGGACGCAATATTCACGATGCGCCCCCCCGCTGCCGGCTGCTCAGAAACACTGGTTGCCCGCGCCACCATTCGCTTGGCCACTGCCTGCGCCACGAAAAAGGCCCCGCGCGTGTTGGTATCAAAAACCTGGTCGTAATCTTGGGCGCTGACATCCAGCAGTTTTTGCGTTGCGCTGACGCCGGAGTTGTTGACAAGAATATGAATCGGCCCAGCCATGGCTTCAGCCTGATCCACCGCCGCCTCAATCGAGGCCAGGTCCTGGACATCGAGAGCCACCACATGGGCTCGGCCGCCCTGGCTTGCAATTTCTGACTGCAAGGCGCGCAGGCGATCCTCACGACGACTGGCCAAGACCACCGTAGCACCCGCGCGTGCCAGACATTTGGCGAACTGTGCACCCAGCCCCGATGACGCCCCGGTGACCAAGGCGGTGCGCCCACTCAAATCAATTTCGTAACTCATACTCGGTTTACTCCAATTTTGAATATGCAAGCAGTGACAACACTACCCCAAGGCCATACGTAAAATCGATTCTTTAACCTGTCAGTCAGCAACACTGCGGCAAACAGGCTGCCTCCTACTTCTGTTGAAAGAAACTGCAATGACCAACCCAGACATTCTTGCAAAGTTCGGTCCGCGGGAAAGCATGGCCTACGACGTGGTGATTGTCGGGGCTGGGCCTGCCGGTCTGGCAACGGCCATCAGGATCAAGCAGCAGGCAGCCCAACAAAACCAGGAGATGTCGGTCGTCGTCCTGGAAAAAGGGTCCGAACCCGGAGCCCACATTCTGTCTGGCGCGGTGCTGGACCCCCGCTCGCTCACCGAGCTGCTGCCAGACTGGGCGGCGCAAGGTGCACCCTTACATCAGGCTGTGACAGACGAAGCCATGCTGTTTCTGACAGAAAAAAGTGGCTGGCGTACGCCCCACATGGTGCTACCGGAGTGCAGCAAAAATGACGGCAACTACATCATCAGCCTGGGGGAATTGACCCGTTGGCTAGCTGCCCAGGCCGAAGCCTTGGGCGTGGAAATTTTTTCGGGTTTTGCAGCAGCCGAGGTCTTATACGATGACCAGGGCGCCGTCCGCGGGGTGGCCACGGGCGACATGGGCGTGGATAAAAACGGTGCGCCGGGTGACAACTTTCAGCTTGGCATGGAACTGCTGGGTCGCTACACCGTTCTGGCTGAGGGCGCGCGCGGTCACCTGGGTCGGCAAGTCATTGAGCGCTTCTCTCTGGACAAAGACTGCGACCCACAAGCCTACGGCATTGGTATCAAAGAGGTCTGGGAGGTCGACCCCAGCCGCCACCAGCCTGGTCTGGTGTTGCACAGCGCGGGATGGCCCCTGGACAACGAGACCTATGGGGGATCTTTTCTCTACCACATGGCTGATAACAAGATCGCCATGGGCTTCATCACTGGCTTGAACTACCAAAACCCTTACCTGAGCCCTTTTGAGGAGTTTCAACGCTGGAAAACCCACCCCCATATCCGCTGGTACCTCGAAGATGCCAGCGGTCGGGTCAGCGCACGCAGATTGGCTTACGGTGCGCGAGCCATCACTGCTGGGGGCCTTTTGAGCCTACCCAAAACCATATTTCCTGGCGGGGTCCTGGTCGGGTGCGAAG
The DNA here is from genome assembly GCA_030833685.1 of Rhodoferax sp. Classification (GTDB taxonomy): domain Bacteria; phylum Pseudomonadota; class Gammaproteobacteria; order Burkholderiales; family Burkholderiaceae_C; genus Rhodoferax. The sequence continues at coordinate 4,135 of JAURGS010000173.1, forward strand.
CCGGCTATCTCAATACCAGCCGAATCAAGGGCTCTCACGCAGCAATCAAGTCAGGGATGCTCGCCGCCGATGCAATTGCACAAGCGCTGGTGGAAGGTCGCTCAGCCGACGAGCTGCAAGGCTACCCGCAGGCTTTCGAGAAGAGCTGGCTCTATGACGAACTTCACAAGGCACGCAACTTCAAGTCCTGGTTCCAATACGGATTGAGAATAGCCACCCTGATGAACGGCCTGGAGCAATTCGTCCTGCGCGGTCGCATGCCCTGGACGATTCACCGCAGCAAGCCCGACCACAGCTACCTCAAGCCTGCGGCCAGCTGCAAGCGCATTGAATACCCCAAGCCAGACGGAAAGCTGACGTTTGATCGACTCTCCAGTGTGTTCATCAGCAGCGCCAACCATGAAGAGAATCAGCCCGCCCACCTGACCCTCAAAGATGCGCAGGTCCCAGTCAATGTCAATTTAAAGACCTACGATGGTCCCGAGGCGCGCTACTGCCCGGCTGGTGTGTACGAGTATGTCAAAGACGCACAGAATCAGGACCGTTTGCAGATCAATGCACAAAACTGCGTGCATTGCAAAACCTGTGACATCAAGGACCCGACGCAAAACATCGTCTGGGTAAGTCCCGAAGGCGGGGGTGGACCCAATTACGCGGCCATGTAAACAGATCTCGAATCAAACCCCTCATGAAGCAGCCGATGGATAGACACCGACCAAACTCTTTGGAGAACGCATGACAAAAATATACACATCCGACCACGTTTGGCTTGAGGTCGACGGGACCCACGCAACCGTAGGGATCACCCATCACGCACAAGAAGCCTTGGGCGATGTTGTTTTCGTTGAACTACCCGAGATTGGTCGCAGCGTGGCCGCCAAGGACACCGCCGGCGTGGTCGAATCGGTAAAAGCTGCTGCCGATGTCTACATGCCCGTGGACGGCGAAATCACCGAAGTCAACGAAACCCTCAGAGCCGACCCGGCGCTGGCCAATACCGATCCTCTGGGTGAAGGCTGGTTTTTCAAGATTCGGCTTCAAAACGCCGCCC
>JAURGS010000174.1 GCA_030833685.1 Rhodoferax sp.
GTATGCCGTCATCGGCAAAACGCTCACCACTGGCTTGTCCCCCAAGCGAATAACCGCCATCATCAACTTATGGGGCTTGGCGCTAATGACACCCTTGGGTCTCTATGCTGCATGGCATTTCGATTTCTCAGCGGTGACACCAAAGTTGTGGGGCCTGCTGGTCTTCTACGCACTGGCTGCCAGCGTTTGGACTGTCTGGCTCTGGATGACGGGTTTAAAAAGTGTGGCAGCCTCCAAGGCGGGGGTTTTCACAGTGATGCTCCCACTGGCAGCGGCTGCGGTAGGTGTGATCGCCCTGGACGAACGCATGAATGCTGAACAAATGATGGCTTTTGGCCTATCCCTGGCTGGCGTCCTTCTCGCCACCATGCCCGGGCCGCGCAAGCCTGGCCAAGCCCATCGGCTGGCACCCCCCTGATTGCATAAGGTAAAAACCCACACACGAGCAAAGCGTCCACTGGCCCATCACTCTGGCAATCGCCCCTCTCAAACAGGTGCAAATATGTCGTTTACTTGGCACAAATAGCCCTTCGAGAGCGAAAAATGCAACTGCATACGCAAATTTCTGCGTTTCCCCCTATGAAAACGCAGAATTCTCCAGTAGCATTCGCGCCAGCCGGTAGTGAGTTTTTCAGTGCTGGCACTTAACCAACTTGATGAAGGACGACTGAACATGGCAACTGCAAAGAAAGCTGCAAAAAAAGCTGCACCCGCTAAGAAGCCCGCAGCCAAGAAGGCACCGGCCAAAAAAGCGGTAGCAAAGAAGGCCCCAGCCAAGAAAGCACCAGCGAAGAAAGCCCCGGCTAAAAAAGCCGCCGCCAAAAAGCCAGCTGTAAAGCGCAAGCCTAATGCTGCTTTCATGAAAGCAATGACCCCTAGCGCAGCCCTGGGCGCCGTGGTTGGTAACAAAGCCATGCCGCGTACCGAAGTGGTCAAACAGCTCTGGAATTACATCAAGAAGAACAAACTGCAAGACGGCGTGAACAAGCGCATGATCAATGCCGATGCCAAACTCAAAGACGTGTTTGGCAAGGCACAGGTCTCGATGTTCGAGATGGCCGGCTTGATTGGCAAGCACCTCAAGTAATTGCCTCTTCTGTGGTGCACGGGATGTGCACCACGCAATCAAAAAAAGCCAACTCGCGTTGGCTTTTTTTGTTTCCACTTCTTCACGTCGGGCCTGGCACCCACTGCGCTGCGCACGCCGCTATTTTTTTCTTTAGGGTAAGCCCAGACCTGGGCGCACCACGGCCTGAGAATTCCAAAGCCGCTGCCAGACTTATACTGACCCACTGATTTAAGCAGCCCATGCAAAGCAGCCCTCCCACCGCTACAGATGGCACAGGCGGTGTCGATACGCAAAAGACATCCTCAGCCACCGCCCAGCTATTGGTCATCGACGATGACCCCCTGATCCGTGAAATGGTTCAGGATGTCGCGCGCGGCGAACACATGCAAGTGCTCGCCTTGCCAGGCGGCAAGGACTTGAGACCAGAAATGCTGCGAGATAAGCATTTGGTCATTCTTGACCTGATGATGCCTGGCGTCGACGGGGTACAGGTGATGGACGTGATCAAAAAAGCCGATCCGCCACCTATGCTCCTCCTTATCAGTGGGGTAGATGGTCCGGCTCTGGAGACTGCCCTCAGGCTGGCGGCAAGCAAAGGGCTGAAAGTCGACAGTCTTTCGAAACCTTTTCGTGCCAAAGCCCTGATCGCCGCACTCAAGAAACACCTGCCCGCTATTACCAAGCCGCCCCCGAGTAAACCAGCCACATCTTCAGAAGAGGTCATTACAAGCGCGGGTCTGATGCAGGCAATAGCTGCAGGTGCGATCAGCGTGGACTTGATGCCCATCTTTTCTCTGCACGACAGTTCATTGAACTCGGTTGAGGCAGTTTGCCGCTGGGATCACCCCACGCTAGGACTGATCAGCGCCGACCAAATGCTCGTCGCCCTGAGCGAGCCGTCTACTGCGTTGGTGTACTTCAAAGCCATGTTCCCCCAGGCTGTCAAACAATACCTTAGCTTGACCCGCCTGAGCGCTGGCAGCCAGCGCCTTTCTGTTTTGTTACCCAGTATTCTGTTGCGCAACGACCAGGTGATTGATTTCATCTCTGAGACGCTCTCCTCCTCGGGCGTCGACCCTGCGGTCTTGACATTGGACCTCCACGCCGCAGACCTGGACAGCGAACTTGACGCCACTTTGCAGGCTCAGACACGGCTTCAGTTGCGCAGTATCCAGTTGTGCCTGCAGAATTTTAATCCTCAATCCACATTGCTGGAAAAATCACTGTCCAGCGCCTTCCGCACGATCAAGGTCAATGCCACGGGACTGGCCGAGCCGCAGGACCAAGTGCGCGTGGCATTGCAATTTCGTCGCCTTGTTGAAGAAGCCGCTTCAGCCGGTATTTCGCTCATCGCCACAGGTGTGCATAGCGCTGACATTCACGACCAGATCCTGGCGTTTGGCCTCAAGTTGGCGCAAGGACGTCACCTTTGTGCGCCGATGTCGGCACAAGACCTGGCCGCCCACCTTCAGGATGCCCGCCTACCGAGCCGACGAACGCATAAGCGCGGGAGAGTCAGTAAGCGCATTCTGCTGGTCGAACCCAACCCGTTTCTCCAACAGGTATACGCTGCACACTTGAATGTCAATGGCGTCGAGGTTGAAATCAGCGCTGATGGACAGAGTCCGCAAAACGCCAACCTAAAGCGACCCTACCATCTTGTGATCGTGGACACAGCGCCTCCCGCTGGGCTGACCAAAGAACAAACCAAGGCGATGGGCGCCACATTGGCCGCACACGGCAATACACCGATACTCGCCTTGACCGAGGCCTCTTCGGCTACTGACCCTCAAGAACCGCCATTGCCCAGTGTGGACAGCTCTTTGCAAAAGCCGATCACACTTCGTAGCTTGTCAAACGAGTGTTTGCGACTTCTTGAGCTTGATGGCTCGCGCCGGTAGGCTTGAACGCGACCAGAGCAGCCCAGATGACAACATTCATAGGACCTTCCATCCGAGCCAAGCGACCTGCCGCTGGATATGGCCCAACGCATCGGCAGACGCTTGTCGTCAAGCGCTAAGAATTTCACCATGACGCCACCGCAGCATCAATCAGAACGACTTTTCGCATCGGCAACGGCCCATGCGCTTAACAACATCACTGCGACCCTGTACGCTGGGCTGGACAGCCTGGAGGCAGCAAGGTCGAACAACCAATATCCGAGGCTGTTGGCGATCTTGCAAGCGGCCTGCGGCAAAAGCCAGGCCTTAAGCGCTGCCAACCTATTGTTCGCCAGCACATTCGCAGCTGCAGAATCTTCAGAGAAGTCCTTTGTATTGGATTCTGGAGTTCAAGAGTCGCTTTACGAGGCCGTTGTCGAAGTAGCGCAGGTGACGATTAAAACCACTTGGCCCAGCTCACCACCAACCAGCCTCACAATGGACATTGGCAAACTCAAAGCGGTCTGGGTTTGCGCTGCGGCTCTTTTGCGTCGAAGCCTCAAGCCTGATGAGCCGCTGTCTGCAGAAATAAAGCTCGTGCAAAAAGATAACCTAACGTGCGTGCTCGAACTCGGCCTGCATGGCAGCGCAGCACTGCCGGCCCAGTCGGAGTGGCTCGATGACGCACATCCCTGTGGTATGGCACTTATCCACACCTTGGCCAGCCCATGGGCGGGCGGCTTGCAAATCAACCAAACCCAGACAAGTCTTGTCATCTGCGCAGCCGCCCATCGCTCACATGAGGCAACCCCCGCATTGCCCAACTGAGCTGCGCGACCGTGAAAAAACAGATTGCCACCTTGATCGAAAACCGCATCGCCTTAACCTGGGCAATGCTGGTGCTTTTGGTTGGCTTGGTGTCATGCGTGGCTTTGTACATCGGCCTGAAGGAACGTCAAATCAATTCCTTTCAAAGTCGCGTCAATGACAGTGCGCAACGTTATGTCCAAAGCGTACAGGCGCGCTTGGACAATTTCGGCCCTAGCGTGGCGGCAGCCCGCGCACTGTTTGTCGGTGCAGATCGCCAACAAATCACACTGGAGTCATTCCACAATTTCAACGAGAGCCTCAACCTCATTGAAGAGTTACATGCGCCCGGTGGTCTGGGATATGCCGCACGCGTACTCAACGATCAACGCAAGCGCTATGCCGAGCACATACGTGCGACCCGGTCAGCGCAATTCCCACTGGCAGCGCCCCCCCAGTCGCCGCGCGACATGCTGATCATTGAATTTTTTGAACCAGAATATTTGAATGCGCGGTACCTCGGCCAAGACCTTGCTGCCAATCCCAAAACCTTTGAAGCAGCACGCAATTCAGTGATCCGCAATCAACCTGTCATGAGCGAGCCTGAGGTGCAGACCCAAACGGCTACGCCGGGTATTTGGTCGACTTTATTCATGCCCGTCTTCAATAGTGTCGTGGCCCTGGGTACTTCGGAGCAGCGCTTGTCCCGCTACAACGGACTGATATTTTTGCCGATCAACCTGGAGCCTGTGCTTGAAGAGCTGGCGCTCGAAGCCGCTGGTCTGCAAATCCAAATATCAGCGACCAAATCCGAAAAGACTTTTTTCTCAACCGTCAAGCTAAGACCAGCCAGCGCTTTGGTGCGCCCCTACAGTGGTGAGCTCAATATCTATGGCAATCAATGGTCGTTTCAAGTAGCAGCAGATCAATCCCTGGAGGCTTCGCTCAGCGACTTTGACATTTGGGTGCCGATTGGAGGCGCCGGTCTGAGCACCTTGCTGGGCGCCATCGGTATCGGGACTTTAATCACCAGCTTTGCGCGTCGCCGCCAGGCAGCGACAGCACGGGCTAGGCTGGCAGCCATTGTGGAGAGCGTCGACGATTGCATCATCGGTGAAGACTTGAACAGGCGCATCACCAGCTGGAACAGCTCCGCAAGCAAGTTGTTTGATTTGGCTGAGGACGACGTCATGGGTAAGCCATTCAACGAGGTGATCCATCTCGAAGCCAGAATTCCGACTGCCGACAAGGCCGCATCGACTGAAAACGAAACAACACACAAACAAGCTGAGGCCTATACCCGAATCGGCCCCGCCGGATCACGCCAATCCTTGCTGATGGGGGTGTCTGAGGTCTACGACGACAAAGGCATCTTGCAAGGGTATGCCCGGGTAATCCGCGATGTAACACAGCAGATCA
>JAURGS010000175.1 GCA_030833685.1 Rhodoferax sp.
TGTCGGTATCAAACGGTCGCAACACCAGGGTTGCCGGTAACTCCTTCATGACATCGACCAGCACCAGCAAACCTGCAGCCGTCAGCGGCCGCCGCAGCAAGGGCCAATGAACCCGTACCAGCAAGGCCCACCCCGCCACACCCAGCATGCGCGCACTGTCGTCCATCGAAGCGGGCATGCGGGTATAGCCACTTTGAACCGACTGCATCGCCACCGAGACAAAACGAACCAGGTAAGCCCAGACCAAGCCCATCACGGTAGCTGTCATCCAGTAACCCGCCCCCACTTGAGGCCAGCGCGCCTGAACCCAGGTCACGGGAAGAAGCAAGCCCACCACCACCACAGCACCGGGTACGGCGTAACCCAGGCTGACCACACTTTCAACCCAGCGCGTGAGAACACCTGGCATGAGCCGCACCTGGGCGCCCAACACGAACGCGATGGCCACAGCCAGGCTCGCCGTGATGAGGCCCAGCGACACGCTCGTCCACGACCATTGCAGGAAGCGTCCCCAGGACAGCACTGTCCAGGTCTCGTCTTGCAACAAAGCCCTGAGCATGAAGGCCACCGGCAAGAAAAAACCCAACACAATTGGAACCGCACAAACGGCCACAGCCAGCCAGGCCGCGCGCCCCTTTAGAAGGTAAGGCTGTGCCTCAGCGCCTTGGCGGTCCACGCGCGCTGTGGCAAAGCGCATGCGCGACTGCGCTCGCCGCTCCAAGCCCAGCAGCATCAGAACCAAAATCAGCAACATGGTGGCTAGCTGAGATGCAGCCAGAGGGTTGTCCATGGCCAGCCAAGCCTTGTACACACCTGCAGTAAAAGTCTGGATACCAAAGTAGCTGGAAACACCATAGTCAGCCAGGGTCTCCATCAAGGCCAGCGCCGCCCCTGCGGCCAGCGCAGGTCGCGCCAGCGGCAGGGCCACGTGCATCACACGGCGCGACATGGACGCACCCAGCAGGCGAGCAGCCTCCATCAAATGGTTAGCGCGTTCGGTCAAGGCGGTGCGAACCAGCAAATACACATAGGGGTAGAGCGCCATGGTGAACACAAACGCTGCGCCCCAGACATTGCGTATTTCCGGAAACACCCTGCCCTGCACGCCCCAGAGCTCACGCATGGCAGACTGAAACGGCCCACTGAACTGCAGGTAGTCGGTATACGCGTAGGCCACCACGTAAGCGGGAATGGCCATGGGCAGCAGCAAGGCCCATTCAAAAAAACGACGCAGCGGAAAGTCAAACAGTGCCACTGCTGTGGCACAGGCTGCACCAAGGACTATCACACCCGCACCTACCAACAGACACAGCAAAGCGCTGGTCAGGGCGTAGTCGGGCAGCACTGTGTCCCACATCTCGCCCAGGATTTGCAGTGCCTTCACATCCCAATGTAGCCAGGAGCTCAGCAAGGCCAGCACGGGCAATGCCAGCGCCAGGGCCAAGAGGCCCGAGCCAACCGACATGAAGAGCGAGGGCCTGAAGGTCATGACCGGATTGTAGGAAGCGAGACCATGCGCTTGCCTACAATCATTTGATGTTTTTGACGATCACAGGCTTACAGGTCCACTACGCGCGGCGCCCGTCACCATCCGTGGACGCGGTGAGCATGGGTTTGCAAAAGGGTGAAATGGGGGTGCTCATCGGCCCTTCGGGCTGCGGCAAAACCACCTTGCTGCGCGCCATCGCTGGCCTGGAGCCTGTCAGCGAGGGCCGCATTGAGCTTGGCGGGCAGCTGCTCAGTGGCGCCAATGTGCACCGCGCGCCAGAGACGCGACAGATCGGCATGGTGTTTCAGGATTACGCCTTGTTTCCGCACTTGAGCGTGGAAGACAACATTGGTTTTGGACTGCACCGTCAGCCCGAGCCAGCGCGCCGTGCCCGCTGCGCTGAAGTGCTGGCCCTGGTGGGACTATCGGCCAGTGCCAAGCGGTTTCCTCACGAACTCTCAGGTGGTCAACAACAACGGGTGGCGCTGGCTCGCGCACTGGCACCCAAGCCACAACTGTTGCTACTGGATGAGCCTTTTTCCAATCTGGACATCGAGCTGCGCCAGCGCCTGGCGGTTGAGGTTCGCGCCATCCTGAAAGAGGCGCAGGCCACTGCCTTGTTCGTCACCCATGACCAGATGGAGGCATTTGCGATCGGGGACTGGATCGGTGTCATGCACGAAGGACATCTGCAGCAATGGGACGACGCCTACACGCTGTACCACCGCCCTGCAACACGCTTTGTTGCAGAGTTCATTGGCCACGGGGTTTTCACACCCGCGACCTTGCGCAGCAGCGGTGAGCAAGTGGTGGTCCACACGCCGCTGGGCGATCTGACCGACATCGCAGAGTGCCCCTTGCCCAGTGCCTTTGCCGGCGGCGCTTGCGATGTGCTGTTGCGCTCCGACGATATCGTGCTTGATGACAGCGCACCCGTCAAAGCCACGCTGGTGCGCAAAGCATTTCGCGGTGCAGAGTTTTTGTACACCCTGCGTTTAGCCAGCGGTCACACCGTTTTGGCCCATGTGCCCAGCCACCATGACCACAAAGTGGGCCAGCAAGTTGGCATCCGCGCCGAAGTGGACCACGTGGTTTTCTTCCCCAAGGAAAGCGCGCCCTGAGCATATCTTGCGCGCATCTCTAGCGCGGTGCATCGCGATGTATCACGTGCAAGCCACCGCTTCGTTGCACGGGTTGCTGCGCCGCGCGCAAGAGCACGCCCAAGTCACCACCCACCCAAGTCAGTTTGTCGCTGGCCCGGGTAATCGCGGTGTAGACCAGCTCGCGTGTGATCAGCGGCATGGGCTGCTCAGGCAAGACCAGCGCCACATGGCCAAATTGCGAGCCCTGTGCTTTATGCACGGTCATGGCAAATACCGTCTCGGCTGACTCCAGACGGCTTGGCGCCAGCCAGCGAACGCCTTTGTCGCCGTGGGCAAATGCAACCCGCAAACCATCCTCCCGCATCAAGCACAGCCCGGTGTCCCCGTTCATCAGGTTAAGGGCGTAGTCGTTACGGCTGAGCATCACCGGCCTGCCTGGGTACCAGCCGCTGGGTGCAAAGCCCAGGGCATGCGCAACGCGCTGGTTCAGTTCTTGCACACCCCAAGGGCCTTGGCGCAGCGCACACAAGACCTGAAAACGCCCCAGGCTATCAAGAAGTTCACGCGCCAACGCGTCACTGCAAGGCGTCTGCCCCAGCGTTTGCAGCGCCTGCAGCAATGGCTTCCAGGCTTGGCGCACCCAGTCGTCCAATGCGCTACTGCGCACTGCTGCACCGTCCAGTCGCGCCACGGATGCTTTGGTTGGCGCGCTGGCATCAGGCAGGGCTTGCCAAAGCCTTTGTAGCTCGGACTGGTCTGCGGTGTTGAGCGCTGCAGCCCACCGCCCAATTTCACTCTCGGCACCAAAGCGTCGGCTGTGGCGCAACATCACGGTTTGCTGCGCCAGTGCCGAGGGCTGCGCCGGCGTCTGCGTCACACCCGTAGCACGCCACGGCCCCAGATCGATGCCGGCTGCCTTGGCCAACCAGGCCTGCGTGCTGGCGGTGTACGCCCCCAGGTGCGCGCCCTCGCACAGTTGCGCCATGACAGCGCCTGCCTCCACAGAGGCCAGCTGATCTTTATCGCCCAGCAAAATCAGTCTGGTCGACAAAGGCACGCCCTGCATCAGACGCGCCATCAGCTCCAGGTCGATCATGGAGGCCTCATCCACAACCAACACATCCAAAGCCAGGCTGGCAGCGGGTGCAGCCTGTGCTCTGCCCTGCCAACCCAGCAAGCGGTGTAAGGTATGCGCCTGCACGGGCAGCGGCACCTGAAACGCAGGCGGCAGCTGGCTCCAAGCAGAAGTCACCGAATCGGCCAGACGCGCTGCGGCCTTGCCCGTGGGTGCTGCCAACGCCATGCGCAAAGGCTTGCCCTGCTGCAGCGCCTGAGACTGCAGCAAGGCCAGCAAGCGAACCACCGTCGTGGTCTTGCCCGTGCCGGGCCCGCCGGTGATCAAGGTCACACCAGCGCGACAGGCCAGCGCGCAAGCCACTTGTTGCCAATCAGGTTGCCCTGCGTCTGAGGTTTGCGCAAACAAGACCTGCAGGCTGTGCGCCAGGGTATCCGGTGCTTGATGAGTCACTGCCAGGCGTTGGCGAAGGGAGGACAGAATCAACTGTTCGGCTTGCCAACTGCGTCGCAGGTACAAGCGCGAATCGCTCAAGACCAGCGGACTGTTGTCACCCTGCGCCCAGGGCAAGGTCTGTGCCGCTGCACGCCAGGGCGTGGGGAGTCGGTCCAAATCCAGGCAGACATTTCCTTGGGTGAATTCAGCGCTGAGTAAGCCAGCCAGATTGGCGTGCAGTGCATCCGTGCTGGGCTGAACCGACTGCAAGAAATTGACAAAGGCCAGATCCAGGGCCGAGCCTGGCGCGTCACCCGGGGGTAGCACTGCGTCGCTTGGCATCATGAAGCCGCTCCTGCCAGCGCCTGGGGCGATCCGCTGAACAAGCGGTCCAAGGCCTCCATCCAAGCACGCGTTGGCCGGTGGAAATAAACGCCTGCACCAGCGTCATCCACACCGCGCAAAAACCAGTAGACCGCACCACCAAAATGCTGATCGAAGTCGTAGTTCAACTGGCGAGCGCGCAGCAAGCGATGCAAGGCCAACGCATACAAGCTCATCTGCACGTCATAACGGTGCTCCAGCATGGCCGTGGCCAGATCGCCGAGGGCGTACGCTGGCAATTTGTTGCTCTTGTAGTCCAGCACGTGGTAGCGCCCATGGTGCTCGAACACCAGATCCATAAAGCCGACCATCATGCCTTGCAGGCGTCGCCCCGACAGAGGCGTCCTGGCACGGCCGGGCAGGATCTGCTCGGCCACAAGTCGGTCCAAAGCGCTGACCTGACTGGCCGCAACCGATAAAGAAAAACCCATCTCGGGCCAGCTTGCAGCGCTTGGCAAATCGGCAAGACACAGTGATATCGAGCGCTGCTCCTGGCGCCATGACATCGCTTGTTTCAGGCAGCGCACCAGCCAATTACCCAACAAGTCCAGCTGTGCGGGTGATAGCCCCAGGCCTTGGGTTTTGCGAACCAAGAGCGCGTCCCACTCGCGTGCCAAGGCCTCTTGGCCCGCCGATGAGGCCAAGGGCCAGCCGTGCACACACTGCCACTCCAGCAAGTCGTGCAAGA
>JAURGS010000176.1 GCA_030833685.1 Rhodoferax sp.
CCGCATGTACTACCAGCCCGATAACGCCAGCTTGATTGTCAGCGGGCGATTTGACGTGCAGCAGGTGCTGGCCTGGGTTGCCGAGTTTTTTGGCCCCATTCCTCGCCCGCAGCGGCAATTGGCCACCACTTACACCTTGGATCCTGCCCAGGACGGCGAGCGACAGGTGACTGTGCGCAGAGCGGGTGGAGCGCCATCTATTTACATGGCTTATCACGTGCCCGCGGGTGGATCAGCCGAGTTTGCTGCTGTTGAAATGCTGGCCAGCGTTCTCGGTGACACGCCTGGCGGTCGGCTACATAAGCGAGTGGTTGAGAAGCAGCTGGCAGCGCAGACCTTTGCATTTGCCTGGGATCTCGCCGAGCCAGGCATGATGTTCTTTGGCGCGGGGCTAGCGCCTGGGCAAGACGTTGACAAGGCGCGTGCTGCGATGCAGGAAACTCTGGACGCTCTTCAAGCCGAACCCGTTACCGCAGTGGAGCTCGAGCGGGCCCGCACCCAATGGCTTAATGCCTGGGATCAAGGCTTTTCAGACCCAGAGCAAGTCGGCGTCGCGCTTTCGGGAGCCATCAGCCTAGGTGACTGGCGCCTGTACTTCTTGGCGCGTGATCATGTTAAAAAAGTTTCCCTGGATGATGTGCAAAAAGTTGCCCAAAGCTGGCTGGTACGGGATAACCGCACCGTTGGCGTTTACTTGCCTACCGAGCGCCCACAACGAGCACCTGAGGGTAAGCGAGTGGATTTGGCGGCTTTACTCAAAGACTTCAAAGGGAGCGCTTCTGTCGCAGCGGCTGAAGCCTTCGACGCCACACCCGCTAACCTGGATGCCCGCACCAAACTCGTGGATGGACCGGCAGGGTTGAAATTGGCGCTTTTGCCCAAAGGCACTCGAGGCGATGTGGTGAAGGCTCGCTTGCGCCTGCGGTTTGGCGATGAGCAAAGCCTCAAGGGGCGTGCGACCATTGCAACACTGACTGCTGCCATGCTCGATAAGGGCGCAGCAGGGCTGAGTAGGCAGGAAATCGTTGATCGCTTTGACAAACTTCAGGCCAATGTATCCTTTCGAGGAGACGGACAAACCCTTACGGTCTCAATCGAAACTCGCCGGCAGCATATGGCCAACGTCCTCACCCTGGTTGGCGAGGTCTTGAAGAAACCAGCATTTCCCGCAGAGTCTTTAGAAGAGTTGCGCCAGCAATGGCTGGCCAATATTGAGCGCATACGCAAGGATCCGGACGGGGTTATTTCGAATCTAGTGGAGCGCCACGGCAACCCCTATCCCCGTGGGGACCTGCGTCACGCCAGAAGTTTTGAGGAAATGGAGCAGGACGTTAAAGCTGTGACGCTTGAGCAGGTACGCGACTTTCATCAACGTTTTTATAGCGTTGCGCAGGGGGAATTTTCTGTGGTGGGTGCCTTTGATGCGGCCGAAGTAACCAGAGCAATTGATGGTGCATTCTCTGGCTGGCGCCAGCCAGCGCTCGGTGCAATTGCTTACCAGCGCCTACCAAGGCCCTTGGTCAAGGTGGAGCCGAAAAGGTTTGTTGAGCGAATTGCGGACAAAGCAAATGCCAACCTATTTGCCAAAATGGATTTGCCAATCAACGACAAACATCACGACCATGCTGCGCTTTATTTGGCCAATTACATGTTTGGCTTGGGCGGGAATTCTCGACTGTGGAAGCGGATCCGGGAGACGGATGGGCTGAGCTACGACGTTCGCTCGGTTCTTCGGTGGAATCCCTTCGAAGAGAACTCCAGCTTGACCATTACTGCAATATTTGCCCCAAACAACCAGGCCAAGGTTGAGGCGGCGTTGAAAGAGGAGTTAGACCGTTCCCTGAAACAAGGGTTCACCCAGCCAGAGCTAGAGGAGGGCAGGGCTGGACTGTTGAACTTTAGGCGTTTGGCGAGGGCGCAGGACGAGGTTGTCGTCGATCAGTGGGGAAGCAATTTGTATATTGGACGTACCTTTTCTTTCGCGCAGGATGTTGACGACAAATTGAGCAAACTGTCGGTCGAAGAACTTAACGCTGTTTGGCGAAAGTACATCAAGCCGGGTGAACTGGTTGTTGCATGGGGTGGCGACTTCAAAAACTGAGCAGTCGCCCGCCAACGGGGACAGTATTTGATTGACCTGGTCCGTCTAGCCACGGATTTTTCATGATTGAACTTCATCACTACCCTGGCACCGCCAGCACGATCGTGCACCTGTTGCTGCAGGAAATCGGTAAACCGTTTGAGCTGGTGGTGGTTGACCGCCCGAACAATGCGCACAAAGCAGCCGATTACCTTCGCTTGAACCCGAATGGTCTGCTGCCAATCCTGGTAGACGGCGATTTGGTGCTTTACGAGACTGCGGCGATATGTCTGCATTTGTGCGACACGAATCCCGCGCTTAATCTGGCACCCGCCGTGGGTAGTGCGCAGCGCGCCCATTTTTACAAGTGGCTGATGTGGATGACCAACACCGTGCAGGCCTCGCTGCTTTTGTACTTTTATCCCGATCGTTGGGTTGATGCCGGGCAGGCAGAGGCCGCCGCGCAGATCAGAGCCCATGCCCAGACCAAGATAGACGGGCTTCTGGCCCAGGCTGATGCGCAGCTGGCCCAGACAGGTGGCCCCTGGTTTCTCGGGGCGGACTACACGGCGTTGGATCCGTATTTATTTACCCTTTGTCGATGGACGCGCAATTTCAAAGAGCGACCAGCCCGAAGTTTCGAGCATCTCGGTCCGTACTTGCAGCGGGTGCTGCAGCGCGATGCCACGCAGAAGGTTTTACAGATCGATCAGCTGGCCTTGCCCGTCGTCTGAGGGCCAATCACAGGCTAGCGCGGGCTTGGCTCAGGCACCTGCCCACGGGTTAAACAGCCGCCGTGACCACTATTTCAATGCGCCAGCCCGAGCGCGCCAGTCTGGCCTGCACGGTGGCGCGCGGTGGCGCCTGGCCTGGCGCAACCCAGGCGTCCCAAACTCGGTTCATGCCATCGAAGTCAGACAGGTCGGCCAGAAAAATCTGGGCCATCAAAATCCTGGTCTTGTCGCTGCCCACACGATCCAACAATGCGTCGATCGCGGCCAGAACCTGAGATGTCTGCGTTTGAATGTCGGAGGCCTCGTCCTCGGGCACTTGCCCCGCCAGGTAAGCGACACCGTTGTGCACCGCCACTTCGCTCAGGCGGCTGCCAACATCGATACGTTGAACCATGAGATAACCCTCGACTGATTTGAAATTTGTACCCTTTCGAGTTTAATCCGAGGTGTCTGGTCGGATACCCCCTGGATGGCCATGCAGACTTGGGCAACTGAGGACGGTTTCGGGTTGAATTTGAATACACTAGCGTCTGTTTTGATCCAATCTTCAACCGACTAACAAAGTCTTCCATGCTGTCTTTCATCAGCCAGCGCCTCTTGCAGGCCGCTTGGGTTATGTTGGTTGTGGCGTTTCTGGCCTTTGTCTTGTTTCAGTACGTTGGCGACCCGGTGCTCTACATGCTCGGGCAGGACACCACCAAAGAGCAGGAGATTGCGCTCAGGGCCGAACTGGGGCTCGATCGTCCCTTTTTTGTTCAGTTCTACCACTTTGTCATTAACGCGCTGCAGGGGGACTTTGGTTTCAGCCTGCGTCAGGCTGCCAAAGTCTCAACCATGATTGCCGAGCGCATGCCAGCTACGCTGGAGCTCGCATTTGCCGCCGCCATCATTGCGCTGGTGATGGGCATTGTGCTGGGCGTTTATGTGGCGCTGCATCGCCACAGTGTGCTGAGTAAACTGATCATGACCTTTTCGCTGATCGGTGTTTCTCTGCCCACTTTCTTAATTGGCATTCTGCTCATTGCCGTGTTTGCCGTCTGGCTAGGTTGGCTGCCAAGCTTTGGCCGAGGTGAGGTCGTCAA
This sequence comes from Rhodoferax sp., assembly GCA_030833685.1. GTDB lineage: Bacteria > Pseudomonadota > Gammaproteobacteria > Burkholderiales > Burkholderiaceae_C > Rhodoferax. The sequence goes on from JAURGS010000176.1 coordinate 3,897, forward strand.
GCTTGGATTTTGGAACACCGGCCTTTTGACGGTTGATGGGCTGTTGCACCTGATCCTGCCAGCGCTCACCTTGGCCTTCTTTCAGCTCACGCTGATCCAGCGGTTGGTGCGCGCGGAAATGCTGGAGGTACTCAGGACCGACTACATCAAATTCGCTCGCGCACGTGGCTTGTCCGAGCGTGTGATTCACTTTCGCCATGCCCTCAAGAACACCCTGGTGCCAGTCATCACCGTGACGGGCCTGCAACTGGGGTCTTTGATTGCCTTTGCCATCATCACCGAGACCGTGTTTCAGTGGCCGGGGATGGGCTTGCTGTTCATTCAGTCGGTCAATAGCGCCGACATTCCGGTTATGGCCGCCTATTTGTGCCTGATTTCCTTTATCTTTGTGACGATCAATCTGGTGGTTGACCTTTTGTATTTCTGGGTTGACCCCAGGCTGCGGGGTGAGCGGTGAGGCGCCTGCTTCAGTCCGACCTGGTCTACTCCTTCGTCAGGACGCCCACCGCCTGGATGGCGGCGCTGGTAGCACTGGCCTGCATTCTGGGCGCTTTGTTTGCGCCCTGGGTTTCACCGCACAACCCATTTGATGCCGCCAGCCTTCAGTTGTCTGATGCGCTGTTGCCGCCAGCCTGGTCAGCTAACGGACAGATGCGCTACCTGCTGGGGACCGACGACCAGGGTCGCGACATTCTGTCGGCCTTGCTTTACGGGTCGCGCATTTCGCTTTTCGTGGGCCTGACCTCGGTGTTCCTGTCCATGCTCATCGGTGTGTTGTTGGGACTGCTGTCGGGTTTTGTAGGCGGCTCGATTGACAGCCTGATCATGCGGGTGTGTGACGTGATGTTGTCATTTCCTGCCATTCTGATTGCACTGCTGATTTCTGGCGTTGGTCGCGCACTGTTCCCCTCGGCCGACGAGTCGTTGGCGTTTTTGGTGTTGATACTGGCGATCACCCTCACGGGCTGGGTTCAGTATGCGCGCACTGTGCGGGGCGCCACCATGGTCGAGCGCAACAAAGAATACGTACAGGCCGCGCGCGTGACGGGCGTGGCGCCGCTGCGCATCATGGCCCGCCATGTGCTGCCCAATGTGATGGGCCCGGTCATGGTGCTGGCCACCATCCAGGTGGCGACCGCCATCATCACCGAAGCCACGCTGTCGTTTCTGGGCGTGGGTGCACCGCCCACTTCGCCATCGCTGGGTACGCTCATTCGTGTGGGTAACGA
>JAURGS010000177.1 GCA_030833685.1 Rhodoferax sp.
ACTACCGTATGGTCAAAACCATGTTGTACAGCCGGCCTGACCTGATGCACCGCATGCTGACCATCAACGCCGATGCAGTCGCGCTGTACTTGAATCACCAGATCGAGGCCGGCGCGCAAGCGGTCATGATTTTCGACAGCTGGGGCGGTGTACTCGCCGATGGCGCATTTCAGGAGTTCAGCTTGGCCTACACCCAACGCGTGCTGTCACAAATTCATAAAACCTGGCAAAACCAAACCATTCCCAGCATTGTGTTCACCAAAGGGGGTGGCCTTTGGCTGGGCGATATGGCCAAACTTGACTGCAACGTGATCGGCTTGGACTGGAGCGTCAACCTGTCTTTGGCGCGCCAGCAACTTGGTACGCAAAAAGCCCTGCAAGGTAATCTGGACCCCAATGTATTGTTTGCACCGCCCAAAGCGATTGAAACTGAGGTGGTAAAGCTGCTTGAAGCCTTCGGCAGTCCACACCAGGGCAGCGGCACAGGCCCGACGCATATTTTCAACTTGGGCCACGGCATCAGCCAATTCACGCCGCCAGACCACGTGCGCGCACTGACGCAGGCGGTGCACGAACATTCCCGTCGGATGCGTCAACTTGGCTGAAACCCAGTGCCGGTGATTTTTTTCAAATTTTCGAGTGAAAAAATACTTACTTATGCACAAAAATTGAGGTAAATGGCAGCAAACCACCTAACGACGCCCGTTCTGCGCTCACAAACCCATAGCGACTATAACTCATTGATTTAAATAGGTTTTTTTGATTCTTCCTAGGGGAGATTGCGATTAATCTGACAACCGTGACGAGCGCCAACCTGCACAAACGGGTATTGTTGTCAACAAAGTTATCCACAAGGCGGATTAATTGTTACAAATGTATGAAGAATCAAGCACTTAGTGTTGATTAACTCAAGTCAACTTGAAAAAACAGACCTAAGCCACCAAGCCATGCCCCATCAGATCACGGTTTTGGTGCAAACGCCAGCGCACAGCCAGATCCCTTCGGCGTTAACTTACAGCCATTCGCAAGTCATCGATGCTGGCACCCTGGTACGGGTGCCTTTGGGTCGACGAGACGTGCTCGGTGTGGTCTGGGCAAGTGCGTCGCCGCCGCCAACTCTCAGCCACCCGGCCGAGCAGCTGCGCCCCATCGCCAGCGTGCTCGACAGTCTGGCTCCCCTTGATGCCACGTGGCGTAGCCTGATCGACTTCTCAGCGCGCTACTACCAGCGCTCAGTTGGGGAGGTGGCCTTAGCCGCCCTGCCCAGCCACCTGCGCAGCCTGCAGGCAGATGGACTTGCCAAGCGCGTGGCAAAGTTGGCGGACGAAACCAAGTCTGCTCAAAAGTCCACACCCCGTAGCGAACAGGCATCCTCAAACGAAAGCGATTCAACACGCCAGCTCACAGCAGCCCAAATGGAAGCCATCGGCCGCGTTCAGTCTGAGCCGGGGCCCTTTCTGCTATTTGGCGCCACGGGCAGCGGAAAGACCGAGGTCTACTTGCGCTGCACCGAGCAATTGCTTGAGGAGGACGCCAGCGCCCAAGTGCTCGTCATGGTGCCCGAAATTAACCTCACGCCCCAGCTGGTTCGCATGTTTAGCGATCGCTTTGCGCCACGGTTCGGTCAGGCAGCAGTGCAATCCTTACACAGCGGCATGACGCCTGTACAACGCTTGAACAGCTGGCTGCGAGCGCATCAAGGCCATACCCGCATCTTGCTGGGCACGCGCATGGCGGTGTTCGCGTCCATGCCACGTCTGCGGCTGATCGTGGTCGACGAAGAGCATGATCCCAGCTACAAAAGCCAAGACGGCCCCCGCCACTCGGCGCGCGATCTGGCAGTTTACAGAGGCCAGCAGCTGGGCGCCAAGGTCATTCTGGGGTCAGCGACACCTTCCTTGGAATCTTGGCACCAAAGTCGAGCAAGCGAGCAAGGTGGCCGTTACCTGCGCTTGACCATGGCCCAGCGCATTGGATCAGGCATCGGTCAAAGTGTGCCGCCAAACAATGGCTTGCCCCGGGTGCGACTGGTGGACATGAGTCACCAGCCTAAGGATTGCGTGATCGCCCCGCCCCTGATTCAGGCCATCGCCGAGCGTGTGGCGCGCGGCCAGCAGTCTCTCTTGCTGCTCAACCGTCGCGGCTATGCACCAGTACTGCAATGCCAGGACTGCGACTGGAAAAGCGAGTGCCCCCATTGCAGCGCCTACCGGGTGTTTCACAAGATCGACCGCACCCTGCGCTGTCATCACTGTGGGCTGCTTGAGAAGGTGCCGCGCCAGTGCCCGGATTGCGGCAACCAGGATATTTTGCCCATGGGCCGTGGTACTGAGCGACTGGAAGAAAACCTGGTGCACCTGCTGGCTGATATCCGACGCCCAGACGGCGCACCCGTTGCCATTGCGCGCATTGATGCGGATACCACCCGCCTGAAGGGTTCACTGGAGACACAGTTGGCACAGGTGCACGCCGGCGAGATCGACGTGCTGGTTGGCACCCAAATGGTGGCCAAAGGGCATGACTTCAGGCACATCACCTTGGTCGCCGCTGTCAACCCGGATAACGCTTTGTTCAGCGCTGACTTTCGCGCACCCGAGCGACTCTTCAGCCTGCTGATGCAAGCGGCCGGACGCGCTGGGCGCGACGCTGCGCTTGGTGAATCCAGCGAAATGTGGCTACAGACCCGCTACCCCCAGCACACACTGTTTGCCGCGCTAAAACAGCACGACTACCCGGCCTTCGCGCAAGACCAGCTCGGCGAGCGCGAACGCGCTGGTATGCCACCTTGGAGCGCGCAGGCTCTGGTGCGCGCCGAGGCACGCACGCAGGAGGCCGCACAGGTTTTTCTGAGCTGCGCCCGCCAAGCGGGTGTGCAATTGTTGGGGCAGGACAGCGCCAACAGGGCTGTTACGCTTTATCCGCCAGTGCCCATGACGATCCAGCGTGTGGCCAATATTGAGCGCACGCAGATGCTGGTTGAGAGCCCATCACGCGCTGCCTTGCAGCGTTTTCTGGGCGCCTGGCACGACAGCCTGCATGCCTGCGCCCGGCAGCCCGATTGCAAGGGGCTGATCCGCTGGGCCATTGATGTCGACCCGCTATCGATTTAAAGCCAGACTCCAACCACAGATTCAGCCGCAGCCAGAGAGCGCCGCCGCTCTCTCAGCGGGCAGAGCAGGGCCTCAGGCCAGGGTCTGAAGTTCCATGCGCAGCTGATAGGCCCGGGTGCTGGTGTCCATGGCTACATCGTCCCAGGTCACAACTTGCCCTTTGGCAACCGGGCGCACCACTTTGACATCGTGGGCCAGGCCCAATGGCACCCCGCCAAGTGAGAGCGACTTTTGCTTGGGCAAGAGCTTGCCCCAGACGGTGTAGCCACCCTCGCCATCGAGTTTGTCGCCGGGTTTGAGGTCGCGCTTGGCTGCAGCCACCACGTCCGCATTCCAGCCGATCGCCACGCCGGTGGGCTCACCCCGCAAAGCCACACTGGCCACCGACATGCCGACCTCCAGGCCGATGAGGTGCCAGCGCTTGTACAGCGTGAAGTAGCGGCCACTGGGGTCGGTGTGCGCGTTGTACTCTTCAAAGCAGTTCTTGATGTAGTCGGTCTCAGCCTCGACCGTGACCCAAACACCCATGCGAATGTCGTAAGGAATTTTTCTGCCATCGGCCTCTAGGCTGGAGATCACCTCGACCATGCCTTTTTGCTCGAGCACGCCGCCCTCACTGATCGGGCGGGTGACGTAGGGGATATCTTCCACACTGGCTGGAGGGTAAAGCAGTCCGTTGCTAGGCACCAGCAAGCCCGTGGCGTTAGAGACCGCGGTGCTCTCGATGGCCGGCTTGGAGCCATCCAGAAAGCTGTTGAACATCTTGGGGTTCAGGCCTCCCCGCTCGGCTTGCTCGGGCGTGAGGCCATAGTGGCCCCAAACGGTCTCGGGTGTGCTCTCGCAAAAATGCGGCAGCCATTTGTGGCCGCGCCCAGCCGCGACCACCGGAAAACCACAGGTGCGCGCCCAATCCACCAAATCGCAAATCATGGCGGGCTGGTCGCCGTATGCCAGTGAATACACCACGCCCGCAGCCTGCGCTTTGCGCGCCAGCAAGGGTCCGCAAAACGCGTCAGCCTCGACGGTAACGTTGACCACGTGTTTGCCATGATCAAATGCGGCCAAGCAATGGTCAACCGCGGCGATCGGGTGCCCGGTGCATTCAACCACCACATCGATCGCCGGGTGCGCCACCAGGGCCTGCCAGTCTTCACCCACGTGGGTATCGCCGTTCTTCACTGCGCCATCGAGCGACTGAGCCTGGGTACGTGCCAGGTCCCAGCCCACGCGTGCCAAATTGGCACGCGCCGCATCGGGCGACAAGTCAGCAATACCCACCAGGTGCACGCCAGGCGTGCGCGGAATCTGGGACAGGTACATCGAGCCAAACTTGCCCGCGCCAATCAAGCCCACGCGAATCGGGCGGCCATCGGCCTGGCGTTTCAACAACTGCTGGTGCAAACTCATGCCGGCTGCTCCTCGCGTGCAGTGATCACATCCATCGAGGTCACTAAAGCGCTGTCGGGCAGGCCATTTTTCCAGGGGGTGTCAACCGGGTAATCCTTGACCAGGCAGTCATCAGGCAGGCACTCGATCGGCGTGAAATCGCGGTGCGCGATGTACTCGGGACGTTTGAAGCGGCGGATGTGGTTGCTCACCGCACACAGGCTCAAGTAAACCGCCACCCGGTTCCAGGGCGACATATTGGAGCCCGAGGCGTGCACCAGACAACTGTGAAACAGAATCATCGAGCCGGCCGGCCCCTTGGGGCTGACGATGCCCGCTGGCAGATAACGGCCTTGCGCATCAAAAGAGCCTTTGCCACCGGCGCGTTCGACCAACTGCGCGATCAGCGCATTGTTCACCGTCCAAAGTGGATAGCTGGTTGTCGTCAGGTCGTGTTTGGCCTCGATCACACCTTTTTTGTGGCTGCCCGGTATGAACATCAAGGGGCCATTGAAATCGTTCACATCGTCCAGGAAGATGGCAACATTCATGGCGCGCTCGGTAGGCATCATGTCATCATTGAGCCAGGTGCCATAGTCCTGGTG
>JAURGS010000178.1 GCA_030833685.1 Rhodoferax sp.
CCGCTGTTCGTAGGGGTTGGCAAAGCCCAGACGCGCCAAAATTTCGGTTTCGCGAAGCTCCATGACCTGCGCGTCCTCGTCGAGTTCATGATCCCAGCCTTGGGCGTGCAAAGCGCCATGGACCAGTAAGTGCGCGTAATGCGCTTGCAATGTCTTTTTTTGCGCTCGCGCCTCCTTTGCGACTATCTCGGCACACAGCACAAGGTCAGCGCTGACGATGGGCTCCAGGCCGTAGTCGAACGTCAGGATATTGGTGGCGTAATCTTTGGTGCGGTAGTCGCGGTTGAGCGCGCGGGCTTCAGTTTCATCCACGATCCGAACGGTGATCTCGGCATCGTCCTGTAAGGCTTGGCGAATCCAGCGCATCACCTTGTGCCGTGGCAGGGCGGCTCGGTGTTGGCTTGCGTCGCTAATCGATCGTGAGAACTGAAGGGACAGGCTGAGTTGGTACATGGATGTGAAGGGATAACTTGATTGTCAGCGCGCTCTTTTGGCGGCGCTCCTGGACACTGATACTCGTACTGGCTCAGAGTCTGCGCGGGGGTAGAGGTTAATTCGGCCGGGTGCGTCGTAGGCGTCGATGATGCGGGCCACCAGGGGGTGGCGTACGACGTCGGCGCTAGTCAGGCGGCACAGTGCGATGCCCTCAACGCCTTTGAGCACACGCTCGGCGTCGATCAAGCCGCTGACCTGTGTGCTGGGCAAGTCGATCTGACTGACATCACCCGTGATCACGGCTTTGGAGCCAAAGCCAATGCGGGTCAGGAACATTTTCATTTGTTCAGGCGTGGTGTTTTGCGCTTCATCCAGAATGACGAATGCGGTGTTCAGCGTGCGCCCACGCATGAAAGCCAGGGGTGCTACCTCGATGGCCTGCCGCTCGAAAGCTTTTTGCACGGCTTCAAAGCCCATCAGGTCGTAGAGCGCGTCGTGCAGCGGCCGCAGGTAGGGGTCGATTTTTTGCGCCATATCGCCAGGCAAATAGCCCAGACGCTCGCCTGCCTCGACAGCCGGGCGTGTGAGCACGATTCTCTGCACCATGCCACGCTGCAAGGCATCAATGGCCATGGCAACGGCCAGGTAGGTTTTTCCAGTCCCAGCCGGCCCAATCCCGAAAGTGATGTCATGGCTGTTCATGCAGTCCATGTAGTGCGCCTGGTTCAGGGTGCGGGGCTTGAGGTCCTGGCGACGGGTTTTCAAGGCCGGGCTCTGGCTGTCATCGGACATCTGCTCACCTGAGAGCATCAGCTGGACTGTTCGCGGCTCGATGGGGCGGGCGGCTATTTCATACATCGCTTGCAGCAATTCCATCGCGCGCTGGGCCTGCGCTTTGGCACCGTCGACCTTGAATTGCTCGTGCCGGTGGGCAATCTTGACTTGCAGGGCGGCTTCAATGCTGCGCAAATGCCCATCCATAGGCCCGCACAGGTGCGAGAGTCGCGTGTTGTTCGGCGGTGAAAATAAATGTCTGAGAATCAAGTTGATAATCCCTTGCGAGCTTGTCCTGAGTCGGTTCTTGAAGACAGCGCTGACCGCCAACAGTCTGTCGCTGTGCAATGACTCAGGCCGACACCCCATTATGCAAACAAGCGCGCATCACAAACTGGCTTAGACATGATCGGCAAACTGACAGGCATTCTTGTAGAAAAGAATCCGCCCTTGATCCTGGTGGATTGCCTTGGTGTGGGTTACGAGGTATTGGTGCCCATGAGCACCTTCTTTAATCTCCCCGAAATGGGTGCACAGGTCTCCTTATTGACGCACCTGGTGGTGCGCGAGGATGCCCACGTCTTATTTGGGTTTGGCAGCATGCTCGAGCGCGCGGCGTTTAGGGAGCTGATCAAAGTCTCTGGCATTGGGCCGCGCACGGCGCTGTCGGTTTTGTCGGGCATGAACGCCAGCGACCTGGCACAAGCCGTGGCAGCGCAGGACCTGAGTCGCCTGGTTAAGGTGCCTGGAATCGGTAAAAAGACCGCCGAGCGCTTGTTGCTGGAACTCAAAGGCAAACTCGGCCCGGATCTCGGTGTGGGCGCGAGCCCCGCCAATGATGCGCAGTCGGACATTCAGCAAGCCCTGATGGCGCTGGGTTACAACGAGCGCGAGGCCGCCCAAGCGCTGAAAGGCTTGCCTGATGGTGTCGGCGTCAGCGAGGGCATCAAGCAAGCCCTCAAGACGCTGGCACGTTGACGTCTGTTGAATCTGGACGCCCAGCAAAAGGAGTTGATGTGAACATGCCGGCCTTTTATCGCGACCTGAACTCGCAGTCATTGATTGATGAGCAGTACAACCCTAGCCTGCAATTGACAGACAAGACGGCGCCGGCCAGACACTACCTGCAGGCCTCAAAGACTGCGCGCAGCAAGCTGCCATGTCATCTGGATATTGCCTTTGGCCCTACGCGAGCCGAAACCCTTGATATTTTTCCTGCAAGCCAGGCGCATGCGCCGGTTTTTGTTTTTTTGCATGGTGGCTACTGGCGCGCCAATACGGCCAAAGAATTCAGCTGCGTGGCCTTGGGGCTGCAACCGCTGGGCATCACTACGGTGGTGGTCAATTACGCCTTGTGTCCATTTGTGACGATTGATGAGATTGTGCGCCAGATTCGCGCGGCCCTGGCCTGGACGCTTGGCCACATTGCCGACTACGGCGGCGATCCGAGCAGGGTGTCTGTGGGTGGACATTCGGCGGGCGGGCAGCTCACGGCGATGGCCTTGCAAACACCGTGGCAGCGTGACTACGACCTGCCGGATGACCCGTTCAAAGCAGCCCTGTTGATCAGTGGTATCTATGACATCGCGCCGCTGCGTTACAGCTACTTGCAACCCTTGATTCAGCTCGATGATGGACTGGTGCAGCGCAACTCCCCAGTGTTCTCGGTTCGACCTTGTCGCACCCCGATCTGGACCTGCTGGGGCGCGCTGGAGTCCAAGGAGTTTGAACGCCAGGCGACAACGTTTCACCAGGCTTGGCTGTCGGCCGGTAATGTTGGTGAACTCGCGCCCATCGATCAAGCTGACCACTTCACGGTGATTCATGGCCTGGAGAATCCGCAGTCGGCGATGTGCCAATGGTTGGCCAGACACCTGAGTTGAATAGTGGCGGCATTGAGTTTGCTGGTCATTTCACGCTGCCTGCTAAAGTGCCTGCTGTCTGAAGGTCGACGCCCACTGTGAGTATCCAAACTGACGATTTTTCAAGTGCAGTGCCCAAGCGGGTGGTCTCAGGCGCGCCCGCGTCTCCGAATGAGGAAGCCATCGAGCGGGCGCTTCGCCCGAAGTTGCTGCAAGACTACGTCGGTCAGGCCAAGGCGCGCGAGCAGTTGGAGATTTTTATTCGTGCCGCCCGCAAACGCGAGGAAGCGCTCGACCACGTTTTGCTTTTCGGCCCGCCCGGGCTGGGTAAGACCACGCTCAGTCACATCATCGCGCACGAACTTGGCGTCAATTTGCGCCAGACCAGTGGGCCGGTTCTGGAAAAACCCAAAGACCTGGCGGCGCTGTTGACCAATCTGGAAAAAAACGACGTCCTTTTTATTGATGAAATTCACCGACTGAGCCCCGTGGTGGAAGAGATTTTGTACCCCGCTTTGGAGGATTACAAAATCGACATCATGATCGGGGAAGGGCCTGCAGCACGTTCGATCAAGCTCGATCTGCAGCCTTTCACGCTGGTGGGCGCGACAACCCGAGCCGGCATGCTCACCAACCCCTTGCGCGATCGTTTTGGCATTGTGTCGCGCCTCGAGTTTTACACGCCTGAGGAGCTCACGCGTATCGCCACCCGCAGTGCGGGTTTGCTCAATGTGCCCGCCGACGAGCAGGGTGGTTTTGAAATTGCCCGGCGCTCACGTGGCACGCCCCGTATTGCCAACCGACTGCTGCGTCGGGTGCGGGACTACGCCGATGTCAAGGGTGTGGGAGAGATCACCTTGGACATTGCCAACCGCGCCCTGGTGATGCTGGACGTTGATCCCCAAGGCTTTGACGTGATGGACCGCAAGATGTTGGAGGCTGTGATTCATCGTTTCGACGGTGGGCCGGTGGGGCTGGACAACATTGCCGCAAGCATTGGCGAAGAGCGCGACACGATCGAAGATGTGATTGAACCCTACCTGATTCAGCAGGGCTTTTTGCAGCGTACCCCTCGTGGGCGCATCGCAACGCTGGCAGCTTATCGGCATATGGGTGTTACGCCGCGCAGCGGCCACACCGATTTTTTTGATCCTTCTGCGCCGAGCTGATTCAGCTTAGCGCTTCGTCGCGGCTGGCGTCATCCAGGTGCCGGGTATCAGCCCATCCCACCAGGCTGAAACCTTCAGGCGTCCAAAGCAGGCGGTTGATGCTGGCGTTGCTCAGTTCCCAGGTTCTGGGCGTCTGCACGGTCTGTCTGGTGGCCAGGCGGTACAGCACATCGAGCACCCCGCCGTGTGCCACCAGCACAATTTGCTCACCCAGGTGGCGCTCGGCTAGTGTGCTGCAGATGGTGTTGACCCGTTCGTACAGCCCTGTCAGTGACTCGCCACCGTCGGGCGCCCAGTCGGGGTGCCGCTCGCGCCAGCGCTGCGATGCCTGAGGCCACAAGGCTTCGATCTCGGCGTAGGTTTTCCCTTGAAAAACGCCAAAGCCGCGTTCGCGCAGGTCAGGCTCGGGCAGCAGTGGACAGTCGGCCTTCTCGGCGATGGCAGTGGCGGTTTGCCAGGCCCGCTGCAGGTCGCTGGCGTAGATCGCAGCAATCGGCTCTTCAACCAGGGCGCGCGCCACCCGGTTGGCCTGTTGTCGACCGGTTGCGTTCAAATCAATGTCGAGCTGGCCCTGGATGCGGGTGCCCACGTTCCAGTCGGTCTCGCCATGGCGTACGGCAATGATTCGAGTGCTTAAAGGGTACATAGCCAAAAGAACTTAGCGGGGGATGGTGATGTTGACCCGCCGAGCACCATTGCTTGCTTTGGGAAAGCCATCAAGCGCCGCGTTAAAAAGGGCGCCAAAAATCGCGGCATCGTCTGACCAGATGTCTTGATGGCTGGCATGTGTTTCGTAGTGCACTGCGCGGCCGCTGGCGTCTCGAATCACCAGGCTGAC
>JAURGS010000179.1 GCA_030833685.1 Rhodoferax sp.
CCACATCGCTGACTTTGGCCGGGACGCTGACTTCTGCTTTGTCGGCCTCTTGGGCTGACGCGCTGGCGGTTTCTGCGCCCCTTTTGGCTTTCTCGCTAGGTTGAGGCTGCTTGGCATCTGCCGCCTCGTCTTCGTTTGCTGCGCCCTCCTCAGGCTCAACCGATTCCTCTAATTTGAGGTCGAGTATGGAGAGCACCTCTGCCAAGGACCCTGCCTCGGCCTCAATCATCAATATGTCACCGCCGTGGACCTTGCGTCCGGGGTTTGCCGCGATGATGCGAACCTCCCGCTGAACGATGCCGATGATCTGCGCATCCAGCGACTCCAAGCCCGCCTCGATTTCGCGCAAGGTGGCGCCATCGGCCTTGCTGCCTTTGTGAACCCTGACCTCGGTGATGTACGCCCCAGATTCAAATCCCTCCACACCCGACTGTTGCCGCTTGGGCACGAGGCGCCAACCCACCAGGGCAACGAATAAAACGCCAGCCACTGCGACTGCCAAACCGACCGGCGTGAAATCGAACATCGAGAAGCTGCCCGTACCGATCTGGGCGCGAAAACCTGAGACGATCAAATTGGGCGGCGTGCCAATCAGGGTGGTCATGCCGCCCAGAATCGTGGCAAACGCCAAAGGCATCAACACTTGCCCGGGCGACAAACCCAAGCGCAGCGCCACATTGATGGCCACCGGCATCAACAGAGCCATCGCGCCCACGTTGTTCATAAAGCCCGAGAAGAACGCACCCAGGCCCATCAAAACCGACAGGCTCACCAGGCGCCCGGCCTTGGTCGGTAATAACACCCGGGTTAGCGCGTCAACTGCCCCTGAATTCTGCAGGCCCTGACTGAGCACCAGCACGCAAGCCACGGTTACCACCGCCGGATGCCCCAGGCCCGCAAACGCACTGCCAGCTGGCACCAGGCCAGTCAGTACGCAAGCCAACAAAGAGCCCACCGCCACCATGTCGTGGCGCCACTTGGCCCACGAAAACATGGCCACCGTCGCTGCCAGGATGGCCACAAGAATCCATTGGTTTTCCGTCATGCTGACCTCATATGCCTCGTGCCAAATCAATTAACGTTGGGAGCAAACACAGTGCTGCCGTAAAAAGGTTTCTCTGGGCGCATGAAGGCAATTGCGCTCGGTAGATCCAAGACCACTAGAGCATCTCAAGCGGCAAGGCTCGCTCAGGTGGCGAAAACAAGCGATCGAGCTGCCCCAAGTCCTGCACGCTTAAGGCAAATTCAGCAGCTTTTGCAAATTCACGCAGACGCTCTGGCCGGGCTGACTTGGGTATCGCAATCACCCCCGCTTGGCGCAACAACCAGGCCAAGGCGAGCTGGGAGCTGGTCATGCCTTTTTCTTGGGCCATTTTGCCCAGGCCCTCGTGTGTCATCAGTCGTGCTTGGTCCAAGGGTGAATAGGCCATCGTCAGGACTTGGTGCTTTTGCAGCCAGGGCAACAAATCCCATTCGACGCCGCGACGGCCCAGGTTGTAAAGCACCTGGTTAACAACAGCGCCTGAGCCCTGCGGAACGCCCCAAAGCTCTTGCATGTCGCTAAGGTCGAGATTGCTAACACCCCAGTAACGTATCTTTCCCGCGCGCCGCAGCGCCTCAAAACCGGCTACCGTTTCAGCAAGCGGATACTGTCCACGCCAATGTAAAAGATACAGTTCAATGCGATCGGTTCTTAAGCGCCTAAGGCTGCGCTCACAAGCGGCGACAACACCTGCGCGAGAAGCGTTTTGGGGATACACCTTGCTAACCAGAAAGGCCCGATCGCGTAGGCTCGTGCCATCGGAGAGCGCGTGTCCGACCAGCTCCTCGGCGCCGCCGTCTGCGTACATTTCAGCGGTGTCGATCACGGTCATTCCGAGGTCCAGCGCCAAGCGTATCGCAGCCATCTCCTGGACCCTATTTTCCCGTCGCTCACCCATGCGCCAGGTCCCAAGGCCCAGGGCCGAGACCGTCTCCCCCGTGGGCAGCACACGCGCTTTCATGCGGCAAACGTTTTGGCTATCGCATCACTAAGCTGTTGGTCTTCCTCGATGGCTAGGCCGCTTACGCCGACAGCGCCAATCACCTGACTGGCGGCGTCAATCAAGGGTGTGCCACCCGGCAAAGACGTTAGCAAGGGGTCACAGAAAGACGCGACTTCAAGTTCCTCACGCTGCAAACGCTCACGAAACGCTTGCGTGCGCACCCCCATGCGCGCGGCGCTGTAGGCCTTACCCTGAGCAATTGCGATTGAACGCACAGGGCTACCGTCCATGCGGGCAAACGCCAGTAAAAGACCAGTTGCATCACAGACAGCGGCACAGACCGGTCGCTGGTAGTCTGACAGCGCTTTGGCTGTCAGATCTTGCACAAGGCGTTGCGCCTGCTGCAAAGTTAAAGCACTCATCCCAAACACCTTTCACCAAAAAAACAATGAAATCATCCTACCCGAGGACGCCCGGGAGGTTGAATAACTTTTGCGGCCAGCTGCTGATCGCCAGCCCGCGATTAGAGGTTGTTGATCACCATTCAAGACCCCTGCAATGACAAGCTTTACCATTGAGCCTGATCTTTGATAACCGGGCGCCGCTTTTTTCAGTGGTGCCAAAGTCAGTCGGAGGTAGTTATGCATTTGCGAAGCGATAAAACAGGCGAGGGAAAGCGGTACTTTGTGAACGACATTGAAGTGTCGCGGGACGTCTACCTGATGGCCGCCGTCTCAGAGCAGGCCAGCCTGAGCCCAACCTTTACCTGCCCGCATAAGGGCGACTCTGGGAATTGCACAGGAAATTGGTACGAATTGTCAGAAACAGATTTGGATGATGTGCGCCAGTGCCCGAACGCGTCTTGCGGGGCCAAGATTCACCTGGCAAAAAACTCTAAAGAAGTGGCTTTTCTGGAGCAGTTGGGGGTCTGTGTGGCCTACGACGATGGACGACCCAAGCCCACAAGCTGATGCCTCACCGCGTTAGCTATATTTTTGTCGCCGCCTCAAACAACCTGCCCAGTGGCCTTCCCCCAAATCAGTAGACAAATTTGATGTCAAAACTGAGATGGAGAAATGCAAATGCAAAGGACGAAATACGCGCCTGAGTTCCTGGACTCCGGGTCAACCAGAGCTGATGGTGTCGCCATCACTCACTGCCACCACTGTGCCTTGTACCTCGGCTGCGTGGAGGGTCGTGGCTAGTAGGAGGTGCAAGGGCTATTCGCTATGGATAAGGAAATCAGTTCAAAAACGGCTGCACCAGTTTTTTCAGGTCGTCCTCATACTGACGAAGTACCTCAGGCGGTGCGCCCAAGTACCCAGTAATAGTTCCAACACCAGCCATTTTTCTAGTGACCGCTTTAACAGGTCCCGCGTGAAAGCTGTGGCCTGCGCCAGGGTATTCAGTTAGATGAACAGGCCCACCTAGCCTCACTTGATTCTTGTACCAATCTTCCATGGACCCAACGGGTGGGACAAATCGACTCCACATCAAGTCCTTCTCACCCATCCTTCCACCCCAGTTGTCAATAGATCCAACAAAAAAATGTATAGGTATTTTTATTTCGTTAGGCAGTGGTAAGCCCCAGGCAGCGGGCGCTTCTGAAATGATTACCTTTATCTTGGCTTTTTTGTCCTCACTTAGATCGTTGAGTACCGCAATCACGACCTTGGCGCCATTAGACTGACCGTATAAAACGATGTTCTCGTACACCTGATAGGTGTGCTCAATTCCACCAACCATCACTTTTCGGACAAGCTCCTGTTTTGTGTAGTCACTCAAATTTCTATTTGCCCAAAGAGCCTCAACGCCATTCATTGCAAACGCGTCAAACGACAGTACATCGAAACCAAAGCTCTCAAACAGCCTGGCTCGCGTCACATCAGCGGGGCCCATGCCGCCCCCGCCATGCGCGTAAATCATCAAGGACTTGTTTGAATTACCCTTTTTAACAAAGCTAACGTGTCGATTATTTGGATCGAAGCTTTTCGAGTCACCTTTGAGTTGCCAAAACTTGTTGGGCCCCTGCTCGAACTGGGTGGCACCCGGGTCTGCGGCGTAGCTAGCTGAAACCAGCAGAACTCCAAGCAGAAGTGCCCTAAGGAAAACAATTGGTTGAAATACGCGCTGGCGCCCTGAGGAAAACATGATCTCTTTCATACGAATCCTCCCTTTTTGCTATTTGCTCTGGTGAAAAAATCATCGCTTTGGGCATTGGGCATTGGGCATCATGCCTTCAACGATCGTCTCGCCGCGGCGGAGTGTAGTGGGCTCACAGCCACCTAATCCCGCCACACCTCTGGCTCCAGCCAGGGGTTGGGGGTTATGGTGCGGCAGCGTGGCGTCAACTTCGGACGCGCATGCCATCGAACTCAACAAAGCATGCCAAGTAGCAATGAAGCGCAGCGCTGGCACCTCTTAGCAGGATGGTGGCAACACCATTCGCAGCGCTATATGCCGGCTATATTTGACCCCGAATATAGAAAAAGGACTTAGGCTTTTTGAGCCTAAGTCCTTGATTTTATTGGTAGGATGTGGGAGGCTCGAACTCCCGACCAACGGATTAAAAGTCCGCTGCTCTACCAACTGAGCTAACATCCCAACAGTGCTTGTGCGCTGTTTGCCAAGCCCAGAATTATAGTGGCGAATTAAGCCCGATTCGGCTTGTGAAGAGCCAATTTATTCAAGACATGGCCCGCAGCGCACAGGCCAAACGTGGCAGTGACCGCGACGGCTGATCCGAAGCCGCTGCAGTTCAAGCTTCCGTCGGTTTCAGTAGCGCATGAGGCGTGCGGTGGCGCCACCGGCTCATGGCTAAACACGCAGTCGATCCCAATTGCTTTGCCATCGCGGCGCGCCCTGTGCTCACGACGCAATTGGTAACGCACCTTGGCCAGTAAAGGATCATGCGTAACCTGGGCAAGATCAGTGATGGTCGCTGCCTGCGCCAAGCGTTTACCCCCGGCAGCACCCACGCTTACAAAAATCGCTTTTTGAGACAAAGCCCAGTGCGCCATAGCAACTTTCGCGGGCAACTGATCACAGGCATCGATGAGCGCGTCAAAGGGTTCTGAAAGCAGGCCTG
>JAURGS010000017.1 GCA_030833685.1 Rhodoferax sp.
ATCGCCCTTGCCCAAAGCATGGGTGGTGGCGGCCACCCGCAGGCTTGTGGTTTTCGCATGCCGCTGCAGCGTCTGGCTGAGCTGCTCAGTGGTCGCTTTGACGCTGGCCAGATCGATCAGTCCATTGCGCAAGGTGTATCAGTTCAAGCCCAGCAATTGCGCTAGTGCAGCAGTGTCCATCGCGCCGGTGTGCGTGATTAACGAGCCGGTTTGACGGTTTTTTCCAATCAGGAAAGGCACTGAATCAACCCCTAGGCTTGTCAGCAGCTTGGTATTGGCTTCGATAGCCTCACGCATTTCCCTGGGTACGTCGCTGCTTGCCGCCATACCACCACTGCCACCGAGCAAGGACTTCTCATGCGCGTTCATGGCTTCCAGCGGGTTGGCCGCACTCAGCAATGCAGCGCCCTGCGGCATGCTCTTGGGTGAACCAAACGAAATGGGAACCCAAACGAACTTCATCGTGTTGTGCAGCGGCAGCGAGGCTTCCCAAAGCCGACCGCAATGAGGGCATTGCGGGTCAAACAGCACGTAAGTGGTCTGAGCGCTCATCACAGCACCAACCGAAAAGCCTTTGGCCTGGCTGGCAACGGTATCCAGGCTACTGGCGGTGATGCCCGTCTTGGCTGCTCCCGCGGTTGACGCGCCAGATGGTGCGTTGTCGTTCTTCGAGCAGGCCAGCGCAGACAGGCTCAGCGCCAGGGCGATAGTCCACTTCAGCAAGGGAGAATGGTGTGTTTTCATGTTCATCAAGTCTCTCAGTGTGATCTGGTTTTGTCTCAGTTTTTGAATTCAGGCTTGCGTTTGCCCATCTTGGCCATCACCGCCTCTTGAAGGTCGTTGCTCATCAGCATGGCAGCATTCCAGGTGGCGACCTGATTGAGTCCATCGGCCACGCTGTGATCACGTGCATAGGTGATCATTTCCTTGGTGCCGCGAATGGCCAGGGGTGATTTCGCCGCGATGGTGGCCGCGATGTTGGCCACGCCCTCTTGCAAGGCCTGCGCAGAATCAAAAACCCTGTTGACCAGTTGCATGGCCAAAGCTTCTTTCGCATCGACACTGCGGCCCGTGTAGGCCAGCTCTCGCACCATGGCCTCGCTGATCAGCTTGGGCAGGCGCTGCAAAGTTCCTACATCAGCAGTCATGCCCAAGTCGATTTCTTTGATGCTAAAGCTTGCGTCGGCGCTGCAGTAGCGCATGTCGGTGCAACAGATCAGGTCGATACCCCCGCCAACGCAGGCGCCGTGCACAGCGGCCAGTACCGGCTTGCGGCAACGCTCCAGGCTAGTCAGGCAATCCTGTAAGTCCAAGATCACGCGGCGCAGGCTCTCGCGCGTGCGACCGTCGCAGTCTTGCTGAATCTGCTGCCCCAAGCCCATCATCATTTCCAGATCGATGCCTGCGCAAAACTGCTTGCCTTCTCCCGAAAGAACTGCCACCCGTACCTCGGGTGTTTGGTCTGCCCAGCGAAAGGCCTGGCGCAGCTCGTGCCACATGGTCAGGTTCATGGCATTGGCTTTTTCCGGCCGAGACAGGCTGATGTGGGCTACATGCCCGCGTAAATCGACCTGCAAGGTTTCGTACTGCCCGTTGGCCTTTGACTGCGATGGCGTTGATGAATTCACTTGGGCAGGCTCTTGCTGGTTTGGCATGGTCTTTTCCTTGGCGCCGGGGGGTATGGTGTCGATGGCAATCGCAAGCTCGGTGCCTTGCTTGATCGCTCTTTTTGCATCGAGCTCGACGGCCTCGTCAGCACCGCCGATCAGGTGCACAGAGCATCCTGCGCCAAGCAATCCTTCCTGGAGTTCACGCAAAGGCTCCTGGCCAGCACAGATCACGATGGTGTCTGCGGCAAGCACCGACTCTTTGTCACCCACCTTGATGTGCAGACCTTGGTCGTCAATCTTGGTGTACTGAACGCCAGACAACATTTGGACATCGCGGTTTTTTAGTGACGCACGATGAATCCACCCTGTTGTCTTGCCCAGGCCAGAGCCGACTTTGCTGTCTTTTCGTTGCAAGAGGTAGATCTTGCGGGGCGCTGGCTCAACCTGGGCGTTGCCCAGGCCGCCAGGGCTGTTGTAGTTGGCGTCAACCCCCCATTCCGCGAAAAACTTCACCGGGTCCTGGCTGGGGCTGGTGCCCCGGTGCAGCAGGTACTCCGCAACATCGAAGCCGATGCCACCGGCGCCGATCAAGGCAACTGTTTGGCCCACTTCGCACTTGTCTCGCAAGACCTTAAGGTAACTGACCACTTTGGGATGATCAACCCCAGCAATTTTGGGCTGGCGGGGGCTCACACCAGTGGCCAACACAATGTGGTCGTACCGGCCTGCAACCAAGGTGTCCACGTCGACACGCTGGTTTAGCTTGACTTGCACACTGTGCAGTTCGAGCTGGCGCGCAAAGTAGCGCAGGGTTTCGTAAAACTCTTCTTTGCCGGGTATTTGCTTGGCCAGGTTGAACTGGCCACCAATCACGTCCGATGCTTCAAAAAGTGTGACATCCAAGCCGCGCTGAGCAGCAGTTGTCGCAAAGGCCAGGCCTGCAGGCCCTGCGCCCACAACAGCCACGCGTTGTCGGCTCGCCGCGGGCTTGATTTGGATGACTGTCTCGTGACAGGCTCTTGGGTTGACCAGGCACGATGTGATGGCGCCGCTGAACACATGATCTAGGCAAGCCTGATTGCAGGCAATACATGTGTTGATTTCGTCGGCGCGCCCTTGGGCAGCTTTGTTGACAAACTCGGGGTCAGCTAGGAGCGGGCGGGCCATCGACACCATGTCACAAAACCCGTCGGCGAGTAGTTGTTCAGCCACCTCGGGTGTGTTGATTCGGTTCGTCGCAACCAGTGGGATGTTCACTTTGCCCTTGAGCATCTTGGTAACCCAGGCCCAGGCTGCGCGTGGCACTTTGGTGGCAATGGTGGGAATGCGCGCCTCATGCCAGCCAATGCCGGTGTTGATCAGGCTTGCGCCAGCTGCTTCGATGGCTTGGGCCAACTCGAGCACTTCGTCCGCGCTGGAGCCACCCTCGACCAAATCAAGCATGGAGAGCCGGTAGATGATGATGAAATTGGACCCCACGGCCTGACGTGTGCGACGCACAATTTCTACAGGCAGGCGCATCCGGTTGGCAAAGCTGCCACCCCACTCGTCATCACGCTGGTTGGTGCAGGCAGTGATGAATTCGTTAATCAGGTAGCCCTCAGAGCCCATGATCTCAACACCGTCGTAGCCTGCGCTTTGGGCCAGCACCGCGCAGTTGACGAAGTCGTCGAT
Source organism: Rhodoferax sp. (assembly GCA_030833685.1). GTDB lineage: Bacteria > Pseudomonadota > Gammaproteobacteria > Burkholderiales > Burkholderiaceae_C > Rhodoferax. Next base: position 3,285 of record JAURGS010000017.1, read on the forward strand.
CGTCTGCTCAACCTCGCTGGCACTCAAGGCCTTGGGCTTTATCGGATTGATCGGCGCTGCAATAGCACTGGGAGCGACCAGGTCCTGGTGGTAGGCGTAGCGGCCAAAGTGCAGAATTTGCATCGCGATCTTGCCGCCTGCCTCATGCACCGCGTCGGTGACGATCTTGTGCTTTTTCGCCTCTTGCGGCGTTGTCAAAATGGCACCACTTTGCCAGGGGCGGCCAACCTTGTTGGGTGCGATGCCACCGGTCACGATCAGCCCGATGCCGCCGCGGGCGCGCTCTGCGTAGAAAGCAGCCATACGCTCAAAGCCATTCTTTGCTTCTTCCAGGCCCACGTGCATAGAGCCCATCAAGACGCGATTGGGTAGGGTGGTGAAGCCCAGGTCCAGAGGCTCGAGCAAATTGGGGTAGGCGGTCATTTAGTGTCTCGGTATTGGATCCTTGCGCCGCTTGGCTTACAAGGTTAGGTGTTGTGGTTATCAGTCCAGGGTACGAAAAATGGACGCACAGAGCGCATCCCTATCCATTAAAGTAGTGCTTGCGATCCCAGTTTACCCAGCGGACTTTCATGTTCCACTCAAGTTTATTCAAAGAAAGCCCTTGTCGTGACTACCCTGATTTATACCCATACAGCCTGTTTTGATCATCAGCCGGGGCCCCATCACCCGGAGTCGCCAGAGCGCCTGAGCGCTGTGCTGCACGCTTTGAAGACGGCGGAGTTTTCTGATTTGCAATGGCGCGATGCCCCCTTGGCCTCGGATGAACAGGTTCTGCTCAACCACACGGCAGAATACCTGGCCCACGTGCGCGCGGTATCACCTGAGCATGGTCTTCGTGCTCTCGATGCGGGCGACACCATCATGTCCAGTGGCACGCTGGAGGCGGCCTTGCGAGGCGTGGGCGCCGCGTGCGCGGGGGTTGACGATGTGGTCTCAGGTGCTGCTGACAATGTGTTTTGTGCCACCCGGCCTTGCGGTCACCACGCTGAAGCAGACCGCGCCATGGGTTTTTGTGTGTTCAATCAAGCCGCTATCGCAGCCATGTACGCACAAAGGCGCCATGGGCTTGCGCGGGTTGCCGTTTTGGACTTCGATGTTCACCATGGCAACGGAACGCAGAACTCGTTTTACGACGATGCGACGCTGTTTTACGGCTCGTGCCACCAGGGTCAGTTCTACCCTGGCACGGGAGCCCGAAGCGAGACGGGGGTTGCTGAGAACATCTGCAATATTCCGTTTATGCGTGGCGTTGGATCCGACGCGTTCAGAGACGCCATGAGCCGCGTCATGCTGCCGCAACTGCGGCGCTTCGCACCAGATTTGCTGATTATTTCGGCAGGCTTTGATGCCCACATGCTCGACCCACTCGGCGGCTTACAGTTCTCGGATGACGATTACCACTGGATCACCCAGGAGTTGATGGCGGTTGCAGATGAATCCGCATCCGGGCGGGTGGTGTCGGTTCTCGAGGGCGGCTACAGCCTGGAAGGCCTGGCCAGCGCATCGGCGGCCCACGTGCGTGCGTTGATGCGGCACTGAGCATTTCAGGAGAGATATCTTGCAATCGTTGCTGGCCTCGGCCATTGAATTCGCGCAGTCTCATGAGTCAAGCTGGAGCCGTGAGGTGGGGCAGGGCTGGGGCATTCATCAACAGGACCCCCCGCCTTGGAACCGCTTGTTTGGCCCCGTTCACGGCAGGGGCCCGGTGTCAGGCTTGGTGAGTGTGGCTGGTAAAGAGCTGGCCCGTTGGGGCGAGCCCGAGCGCGCTGATCTGACCTTTAGCATTGCCAAAACCTATTTGGCTTTGCTGGCAGGCTTAGCGTACGACCAAGGTCTGATTCAGGATGTTGGCGAACCTGTAGGCGATCGGGTCAAGGGCATAGGGTTTGACGACGGTGCCAACGCCAAGGTCACTTGGCAGCATTTGCTGCAGCAGACCAGCGAATGGGAGGGTAGCTGCCTGGGGATACCCGAGCAGGTCGACCGTTACCGCGCGGTTCAATTGCAGCGCAATGCAGTTTCAGGCAAAAAAGGCGACCCAAGGCCCTTGGGTGAGCCCGGATCTTTCTGGGAGTACAACGATGTGCGTATCAACCAGCTGTCGCTGGCCCTGATGCACTTGTTTGGGAGACCTCTGCCCGAGGTCTTTGGTGAGTACCTGATGCAGCCTCTGGGCGCTAGCGATACCTGGCGCTGGGTAGGCTACGACCACGCATGGGTGGAGTTGCGGGGCCGGCGCATGCAGGCTGTGCCCGGTGGCAGTCATTGGGGGGGTGGTGTCTCGATCAACTGCCCGGACCAGATGTTGTTGGCGCGGCTGATGTTGGACCAGGGGCTTTGGCAGGGCAAACAGTTGATCTCCCAAGAATGGATCCAAAAAATGCGCGAACCCTGCGCACTTGCGCCGTTTTACGGCTATTTGCTTTGGCTCAACACCGATGGTCGAGTTTTTCCAAGCGTTCCCAGGGCAAGTTATTGCGCTTTTGGCGCGGGCAGCTCCTTCGTTTGGACCGAGCCTGAGCGTGAACTCATTGTGGTTGTGCGCTGGCTCATTGCGGATTACGCTGACGGCTTTTTTGCGCGCGTCTTGACCGCGCTGGATTCGATGTGAGGGTCAACGAATAGGGCGCTGGTCTGGCGCGCGCACCAAGCCAAAAAACGATGGCGCAATATCCTGTGCGTTGTCAAGATTCCAGAGCGCACCAAGCGTTGTTTGGACATCAAGTTGGTCGCCAGCCCACGCGACATTGCCTTTAAATTTTTCAGCCAGCTGCGCATCACTCAGAGGATTATTGTGGGTGCCTGTGGCGTGTTCGATCTGCACGTCTAACTGTTGACCGTCGCTAAGCGTGCAGCGCGCGAAGGCCTGATCCTTCTTGAGTTTGTCCTCAGCGCGAATCTCAATTTTTCCAGCCATACGTTGGACCTCGGCGCGCCCGGGTGCGCCGTCGGAAAACTGCACCAGGCCACCAGCGCCATCGATCAAAGAGACAGCTGCCGCGTGACGTATGCTGAACTTAGACATAAGCCCTGTGCCAGGGCTTTCCACGCCGGTGATACGTATGGCATCGGGGCAAACCATCAGCTCAAGCGACCCTATGACAGCACTGCGATCATCGGCCTGGGGCAGGCGATGGACTAGAGCAATCATGGCATCGATCGTGGGATGCAAGACCACACCACAGGCGTAAGGCTTGTAGCCGTTGGTTAATAGCTCCCAGCGCTCGCCCAGGCCCTCTGTCAGCTTTTGTGCATCTTGGCTCTGGCTGTAAATGCGTATGAAGCCTTTGCGTCCTTCGAAAATTTCTGCACTCGCACTGCAACCCTGCTGCGCCAGGATCGCTGCGAGTAAACCGTTGGAGGCTGCTTTACCGGCGTGCAAGGATTTTGCGCTTGTCCCTCGGTTTTGTTGCATCCCGGCCGACTGGCTGGCGGCCAAGCCTAGCGCGGCCAGACATTGCGACGCATCCAGCTTGAGCATATTGGCACAGGCCGCAGCGGCAGCCACGGTTCCCAGGGTTCCAGTCAGGTGCCAACCGCCAGCATGGTGATCGGGTGCGGCCTGGCCAAGTCGGATAGCGGTTTCAAAGCCTGCTACGAACGCAGTTAAGAACGTCTCTCCATCAATCGCCCGCCCAAATGCCAGTGAGAGCAAGGCCGCCAGCATGGGTGAGCTGGCATGCAAAATCACACCGCCCATGTGGGTATCGTCGAAATCCAGCACATGTCCGGATTGTCCATTGGCCAGGGCTGCTGACATACGCGAGAAGCGTTCTGGCCGCCCCAGCAACGGGACCTGGCCTGCTTCTTCGAGCGAGCGCAGTCCTCGCACCAGCTTATCAATCGTGGCGTGTTGGCTTCCTGCCCAAGCGCAGCCCAGAAAGTCCACACAGGCACGCTTGGCTTGATGAATAACTTGGTCGGGTATGGTCTCAAAGCGCAGCTGCGAAACAAAGTTTGCGACGGTCTGGCTCAGGCCGAGCCCGAGTGCTGCCGCGCCGTAGTGCACTTGCTGACCCGTGTGGTCAGTTTGCAGCGTCTCTTTTGGCATCTGACGCGCTGCTTACTTCGAGCGCTTGGTGAGCCCGCGGATCGTTGAGAACAAGATGAAGCCAGCCGCCGTGGTCAACAGCCCCAGCGAGATTGGATCCTGGACAAAGATCATGTGGTCACCACCTGAGACCTCCAGAGCCCGACGGTAATTGGATTCGACCAAGTATCCCAAGACCAGTCCCAAGACCAATGGCAGGAACGAAAAACCAAACAGGCGCATGAGGTAACCAATAAAACCTGCGATCAGCACCACCACCAAGTCGAACAGCGAGTTGTCAATCGAGTACACGCCAGAGAGCACCAGCGCCAAGATGCAGGCCATCAGATAGGGCTTGGGCCGGTTGACCAACCACAAGGCTGGGGTCATGATCGCCAGGCCAATAAAGAACATGGCTATATTGGCCACAACTAAGCCACCGAAAAGGCCGTAGACGAAATCCGGACTTTTCTGAAACAGCAAGGGCCCGGGCTGCAAGCCGTGGATCAGCAATCCGCCGAGCATGATGGCTGTCGAGTTTGAGCCTGGAATACCAAAGCTGAGCACAGGAACAATGGCAGTGGCGGCCACCGTGTTGTTGGCAGCCTCCGGCGCGGCAACGCCCTCCAAAGAACCCTTGCCAAATTCCTCAGGCGTCTTGGACCAGCGCTTGGCTTCGTTGTAAGACATGAACGCGGCAATCGATCCACCGGCGCCGGGCATGCAGCCTTCAAAAATACCGATACCACTGCCAATACCCTGTGCCCGCCAGAGGCTCAACCATTTGCGAAAACTCGGCAACTTGATTCGACTGTCTTCTTTGGAGGCCTTTTTCCAGGCTGGAGCGTAGGTTTGGTACATGAGCTCGCTCAGAGCAAACATGCCAACCATGACCAAGATGAAAGGGATACCTCCGAGCAACTCAGCCTCATTGAAGGTAAACCGGCTCACGCCAGACATCGGGTCGGTGCCGATGGTGGCAATCATCAGGCCAATGACCGCAGCCATCAGTCCCTTGATCAACGATCCGTCTGACAGGGAGGCGATCACGCTCAAGCCGAGAATGCCCAGCGCGAAATAGGCTGTAAAACTGAAGGCCAGCGCGACTTTGGCCAAAGGTTCAGTGAACAAAATCAGGAATACCATGCCGATGAACCCGCCAGTGACGCCAGCAATCAATGAGACCCCTAGGGCTTCTCCGCCCCGACCTTGTTTGTGCAGCTCGTAGCCGTCAATCACGGTTGCCGCAGCGGCGTTGGTGCCAGGCGTTCGGATCAGGATGGCAGGAATCGACCCGCCATATTCAGCACCGACGTATACCGCACCCAGCAGAACAATGGCCACCACCGGATCCATGCCAAACGTGAAAGGCAGCAAGAGCGCCATGGCGATCGAGGGGGAGATACCCGGCAAGGCGCCGCCCAGAATGCCCCAGATCACCCCGCCGATTGCAGCGGCAATGGCCCAGGTTCCGGTCAGTGCTTGCCACGCGTAGTGAATGCCTTCCATGGGAGTCCCGACCTAAAAAAGAAAAGCGGGCAGAACCCCGCGAGGCAGCTGAATGTTGAGCAACTGGACAAACAACAGCTGATACGCCAGAGCCAGTAAGGCGACGGTTGTCAGAAAACGCCAGCTTGCGACCGCCCCCATGTAGAGCGCGACCGCACCCATCAGCAAGGCAATTGAGAGCAGGTAGCCTAGCCAGGGCAAAACCAGAAGGTACGCAGCACCCAAAGCCAGAAGGCCCACCGCTCGGGCGTGGTGCGCCAATCGTTGTTGACGGCCAGGCTCGGCAGCCGCTGATGAGGGCTGATCCTCAGGCTCAGGCGGGGCCGAACGGAATCGAGCGCGGATCAACCCTTGGACAATCAGCAGGAGAGACAAAAACCCCAGTATTCCAGCCAGCATTTTTGGAACTACTGCGGCGTTGACCGCGCCGTCGAGCGGGGAGATTGGAATATCCTGCGCGTTGAGCCAGTACAGGGCCGACCCCAGCAACATGACGAAGCCGATCCAGACGTCTTTCGACAGGTATTTCATGTTGTTACGACCAGGCCAGTCGCCTTGGGCAACCGGCCTGCCATTGCCTTACTTGGTGATTTTGTATTCCTTGAAGAAGTCCTGCTGGTCGAGCGCAAACTCCTTGAGGAACTTGTCGTAGTCTTTTCCGACCATCACCATCGGGATGAGCGACTGCGCGGTTTACCACTTCTTGAAGTCGGGGTCTTTCAGGGTTTTCTCGATGCCAACCTTCCACATCTGTTTGATGTTGTCAGGGGTATTTTTCGGGCCAGCCAGGCCACGGAACTTGCGCACGACCAAATCGATACCCTGCTCTTTAGCAGTCATGACATTTGGCAAATTGTCCAGTCGCTGCTCGGTATAGGTGGTGATGATCCTGACCTTGCCTGCTTCGAGCTGTGCAGACAGTTCTTGCAGCTCACCGATACCGACATCCACCGTCCCATTCAGAACGCTCAGCAGGAGCTCGCCACCACCGTCGTGGGTAATGACGGGCGACTTCACGCCAGTGATCTTTTTGTATTTCTCCATCACTTGCCGATCCAGTGAGCCTGGGGTTGTGACACCGAACTTCACTGACATGGCGTTCTTCTTGGCCGCGGCAGTCGCTTCACCCAGGGTTTTGTAGGGGCTGCTGGCTGAGACATAGACGATCTGAGGATCGGAGAACACATTGATGATCCCATCCATATCCTCAAAGGTCTTGCTGGGCTTAGACAGCAAGGAGGTGATGATGTAGGTCGGTGTGGTGCCATAGAAGATGCTGCCGTCAGCCGGCGACGCGGCCAGCTTGGCAATGGCCTTGGCGCCGCTGCTGCCCGTCACGTTTTCGATGGCAAATTGTGTACCCATGTGTTTGGTCAGGTACTTGCTCATTTCCCGCAAGAAGACGTCGGTACCGCCACCCGCTTTTGAATGGGTCACAAGCACGACAGTCGAATGGGGATAACTCTGCGCCCAAGCGGGCAGGCCTAGCGCGCACCCCAACAGCGTTGCAGCGACAGACTTGATAAAAATTCTCTTCATGGTGGTCTCCGAGTAGGTGGAATTGGTGTGACAGCAGAGCATCTTGGTCTTCTATACTGCCGAAGCGCAGTGTATCCAAAATTCTATAAACGCATCATCTCTTTCACACGGCCACCCTGACAGGTCATGTGATCAAGCCTCTTGGTTGTAACAATGTCTTCAAGCAAGGTCTGGTCCCAATACCTCACGCGGCTGCAGCATCAGGACTTACCCGAACCGGTCTACTCCAAAACCCGGTTGCACCTGATTGACACCCTGGCGGCAATTATTTCGGGTTTCGAGCTGCCCGCAGGGCAGGCCGGTTTACGCCTGAGCAGGCGTTTGGCAGGCCCACCTGAGGCGACGGTTTTTAGCCCCACTGTTTTTAAAGTGGGTGGCCTGAGCGCCGCGTGCGCCAACGCCATGGCTGCCCATGCCGATGAGACTGACGATTCGCATTTGCGTGGACGTTTTCACCCGGGTTGCAGCATTGTCCCAACCGCCTTAGCGTGCGCAGAAATTTTTGAAGCCAACATTGCCGATCTGATGGCGTCGATTGCGGCAGGTTACGACATAGGGGCCAGAGCGGTTTTGGCGCTGGGCATACCCGAGTATGAAAAGCCCCGTTTCAGCACCCACACCATCGGTGGCCAATGGGGCGCCGCTGCCACTGCGATTGCTTTGGCAGGATTGAGCGAAGACCAGGCGCAGTGGGCCTTGTCCTATACCGCGCAGCAAGTTTCCGGCGTGCCGTATTGGCGCAAAGACCGTGATCACATTGAAAAGTCTTTTGACTTTGGGGCCATGGCCGCGCGCAACGCACTGTTTGCGGTGACGGTTGTGCAGGAGGGATGGACCGGGTGCAGTGATGTGCTGGAAGGGGCCGAGAGTTACCTGAGCGCTTTTGCGCACCAGGCTAAAGCCCAGGCGCTGACCGACGGGCTGGGTCAGCGATTTGAGATTGAGGCAGCAACCATCAAGAAGTGGTGTGTCGGCAGCCCAATTCAGTCCGTGTTGGATTCAACGCATGCTTTGATGGGGCAGCACGGTGTGCGTGCAGAGCAGATCGAGCGCATTGTCATCACCATGCCCGATGACCGTATCCACATCGTGGACAACAGGGACATGCCTGATGTGTGCGTTCAGCACCTTGTGGCGGTGGCATTGCTTGATGGCGCAGTAGGTTTTCGCGCTGCGCACGACAAGGCGCGCATGCACGATCCAGCGGTGCTGGCCCTTCGTCAAAAGATAGCTTTGCAGCCCAGCGCGGAGTTGACGCAGGCGCGCCCGGCGCGCCAAGCGATCGTAGAAATACTGCTTGGCGACGGACAGGCACTCAAGCACCATACGGTTTGCGTTTTGGGGACCCCAGAAAACCCGATGAGCGAGGACCAAGTGCACGAGAAGGCGCTGGATTTGCTTGTCCCCGTGATCGGTGTGCAATCGGCCCAGCGGCTGGTACGGGCGTTTCAACCCGCCGATCGCCATCGACGCGTACGCGATGTGCTGAATGAACTGTTTGTTGTTTAAACCAGCCAAGGAGTAAAAGGTGAATATGACGGTATCGATGCAAATGGCGCAAGCTGTGGCTGGGCTCTCGCTTGATCAACTCGATGATGACGTGCGCGAAAAATGCGCCCAGTCGGTGATTGATACCGTTGGTCTTTCGGTTGCGGCGCTGGAGACCGACTACGGTCAATCGGTGCGACAGGCCTTTGACGATTCGGGGCCCGCCACGATCTTCGGTGTTGACGCAGGATTCTCGGCAGATGCCGCTGCGATTGTGAATGGCACCTGCGGACATGGCGAGGACTTCGACAACACCTTTGAAGGCTGCCCGGTTCATTCTGGGGTGGTGATGGTGCCGGCCATCCTGGCTGCGATGGAGAAGTACCAATTACCCGCTAAGCAAGGTGCACTGGGTCTGGTGATTGGCACCGAGGTCATGTGCAGGCTAGGCCTTGTGGCCAACAAGTATGTCCATGCAGCGGGCTTTCACCCGACCGCTGTGCTCGGTGCCATGTCCGCCGCCGTCGGGGTGAGTGTCGCCAGGGGCTTGCAGCCTGCCCAAATAGTGAATGCTGTGGGCGTTGCAGGCAGTATGGCCAGCGGCATCATTGAGTATCTGGCGGACGGCTCCTCGACCAAGCGCCTGCACCCGGGGTGGGCCGCCCATTGTGGCCTGCGCGCCAGCGCCATGGGGGCTGCAGGCTTTAGTGGCCCAGCCAGTGTTTTCGAGGGCGAGCATGGCTTTTTTTATGCTTTTGCTCGTATGAAAGAGGTGGATTTTTCTTTGCTTCTCGATGGCCTGGGACAGCGCTGGGTGACGACCGATCTGGCATTCAAGCCATTTGCTTGTGGGACCATGACACAGCCCTATGTCGATTGCGCTATTGAGCTTGCGGGCCTGGGGCTGGATATGGATCAGATCGATGCAATTGAATGTGAAGTAGGCGAAGGCACGGTGCACCGCCTATGGGCGCCGGCGCACATCAAGCAGGCCCCGCCAACAGCTTATGCGGCCAAGTTCAGCGGCCCGTACTGCGTGGCCGCCGGTCTTTTGTACCGGGACGCCGGCCTGGCCGCCTTTACCCAGGCCTCGGTCTCAGACCATCAAGCCCTGGCCATCGCGGCCAAAGTTCGGCATATCGTCGACCCCCACAATCCCTATCCTGCCAACTACACAGGGCACGTGCGGCTCCAGATGCGCGATGGCACGGTCCACGAGGTGCGTCGGCCTTGCCTGCGTGGTGGCGCACAGGCGCCGATGACCACATCCGAAATCGTGGCCAAATGCGCAGCCAATCTGGCCTTTAGCGGTCGTGATCGCGCAGGCGCAACCCAGCTTTTCGATTTTGCCCAAAAGCTGATGTCGGGCTCATCGACATTGCAGGTCTCCAGCCTGCGCCGCATTGGCGCTTGAAGGCTTGGTCGACAAGGCATGGAGGCCGAACCGTTTTTGACAGCGATGCAGGGATCGACCCTGCTTATCGGTGCTGCGGTTTGCTTCGTTGCTGGAGTCATTGGGGGGCTGAGCGGCTTTGGCACAGGCATGTTGGTCGCGATTGTGATTACGCCTTTGGTCGGCCCGAAGGCGTTGATACCACTGATGGCGGTTGTCATGATCGTGAACAACGCCAGCCGGGTATGGTTTTTCAGGCGTGGCTTGCAATGGCGTGCTGCAGCGGTCATGTTGGCCACGGCCATTCCTGGCGCGCTCCTTGGTGTCCAGATTTACCAACAAATGAATGCCTCGGCGCTTCAGATCTTGATTGGCCTGGTGATCGCAGTAAGCATCCCGCTGAAATACTGGTTACGTGCTCAACCAACGCCTTCAGGTTGGCTGACTCTGAACCTGTTTGGCTTTGTCTACGGTGCCCTGTCTTCGGTCGTGCTAGGCGCAGGGCTGCTCGTGTTGCCAGCGTTGATGGGCTTTGGCTTGGCCGGCCCAGCGTTAATTGCAACAGACGCGTTGATCACTGTGGGCGTCAATATTGCGAAAGCCATTTTTTTTCAGCAGCTTGACGCGCTGACCTGGGGCATCGGTGTATTTGGAATTTGCGCCGGCTTGGCAACCGTGCCGGGTGTGGCGCTAGCGTCTCGTTTGAGCGAGCGCCTGGGTGTGCGCATTCAGACTCGGCTCGTCGAGGTTCTGGTGGTCATCGGCGGCTTGCACATGAGTTATTCCGGCTGGCTCAGCCACCTTAAAGCAATCTGAAATTTGTCAGGCTGAACGTCGCTTGCGCCGACAGCGTTTGCACGAAAGACAGCAAGTCCTCTGCTCGTGCAAGAGACATCCCGCCGTACTGGCAGTTATCGCGAAATTTTTTTTCTAATTCTGCGTCGCCAAGTGGCTCCAGGCGACCGCCCCTGAAGTGGGCTTGGCGAAGACATCGTGTTTCACCGTTTTGCAGCTTGACGCGCATATGGCCTGAGTAATTAACCGGGTAGTCGTTGAGGGGATCGAGTCGATAGCGAATTTTTCGCGCCAAATCGAGCACCTTCGGATCAGCAGCGCGCTCATCAGTAAATTGCGCAAGCCCTGCACGCTGGTCGTAAAAGGCTACCGCCATACAGAAGGGCATTGAAAATTTGGCCGCGTAGCCGCTTGGGGGCTTGTGTTTGGCCGCCAATGGCGCCCACAGCCGATCGACCAAGCCCTCTGCCGTGTCGCATTCAATATCCACGATATCTCCGCCCTGAATGCCCGACTGTGCCAAGCGAATGGCGCAATCGATGTAGGGATGAATCATGGTTCCGCAGGCGTAAGGCTTGAAGGCAATATGGTTCAAATGCCAGTGCTCGCCTAAGCGATCAAATAATGCCGCGAAGTTGAAGTCCGTCGCTCCATGGGCAAACGCTGCAAAAAATCCTTTTGGCCCTTCAAGCACGGTGTGGGGGCCGATAAAGCCCTGCTGGGCAATCATGGCAGCCTTGACGCCGCTTTGGGCAGCCCAACCAGGGTGCAGTCGCTTGGTCCAGGCTCCGGCAGTCAGGTATTCAAGAAGGCCTGAGGAAAAACTGCCAGCAATGCCAAGCGCGTTTGTCATTTGCCGCGCATTCAGTCCTAGCGTTACACCGGCAGCGGCACAAGCGCCCAGTGCGCCAATGACGCCGACCGGGTGAAAGCCATTTTTATGAATGGCGCCCGGTGCCACTTGATTCAGTCGACAAATCGTCTCCAGCCCTGCCACCACACCGAGCAGCGCCTGCGCGCCTGGCAAACCATGGCGCTCGGCTGTCGCAAATGCAGCTGGAATCACCATCGCGCCAGCGCGAATGGGTGAGCCCTCGAGCGTGTCATCGAAATCTTCACCATGGATAGCCAGGCCATTGATCAAGGCCGCACCAGCCATATCAAATGCCTGTTGCATACCCGGGACTGAGCACGCTCCGGTCGCGTCCCAGCCTTTTGCAACCTGCTGGCAGTAAGGCTCTCGTCGGCTGGCAACGATAAGACCCAGCGCGTCGATGATGTCCCGTGTAGCACCGTGTCGAGCGCTGGTTGGAACTTGTTGCCAAGTCAGGCCAGCCAGCCAAGCGGCGTAGCGTTCCGTGGTGGTGGGCTCGAGTTGTTGTGTTGGCATGCGGGTGGCACCTCTATACTGCCGGGCTTCCAATCAATGCGATCGCGAGAGAACGTGAAACTGTCTGAAAAATACCTGGAAGGCCAGGTCGCCTTTGTAACAGGTTCATCAAGGCGAATTGGTCGCGCGGTCGCTCTGCGTTTGGCCCAAGCTGGTGCTGACGTTGTGGTGCACGCGGCGACATCGCTTAGTGAAATCCAGGCGGTTGCCAAAGAGATTGAAGGTTTGGGTCAACGCAGCCTGGCCTTGCTTGGCGATGTGACATCCGAAGACGATGTCGTCAAAATTTTTGACCAGATCGATCAGAAATTTGGTCGATTGGACGTGCTGGTCAACAACGCTGCGATTCGCGGCCAATGTGACTTTTTGACTATGTCGCTACAAGAATGGCGCTTGATCAATAGCGTCATACTGGATGGTGCGTTTTTGTGCAGCAGAGAGGCGCTCAAGCGCATGGTGCGCAACGCAAGTGGCGGCAGCATTGTGAATGTCGGTGGTCTTTCAGCCCATATCGGTGCAGTCAGTCGCGCCCACGTATCGACAGCCAAGGCCGGCTTGGTCGGCCTGACCAAAGCGCTGGCCGTGGAGTTCGCCCCCAAGGGCATCAACGTCAATTGCGTGGCGCCTGGCAAGATAGGTGGGGAGCGCTCCAAGACCTCCGGCGCATCGCCGCATATGCCTGGGGCCGAGAAAATTTTGGCTGGCCGGGAGGGCACGGTCGAAGAGGCCGCCTTTGTTATCGCCAATATGTGCATGCCGCAATCCAAGTTCATGACCGGTCAGACCGTGCATGTCAGCGGCGGCCTTTTCTTACCCTGATGTCTGCACTATGAATGAACACCGTCCTTGTATTGGCCTGATGCTGGGGGACCCCACTGGGATTGGCCCTGAAGTCGCGCTGAAGCTTCTGGCCCGGTCACAAACCCATGACGAGGCGCGCGTCCTGGTCGTTGGCGACCGCCGGGTCTTCGATCAGGCTGCGCGTGCCTTGGGCTCGCCGCTACGCGCGCATTTGTTTCAGCCGGGCGAGCACATCGACTGGTCTGCCTTGAGTGCCGACCAAGTCGCCATGATTGACCTGGGCAATATGGATCCCACGGTGATTACACAGGGCGCGGCTGACCCTAAAGTTGGCTGGCTGGTGGGCCAGACGCTAAAGGGCATGACCGACATGGCCTTAGCCGGAAACATCGATGCCGTTTGCTTTGCGCCCCTGAACAAGGGGGCTATCAACCGAGGCGGCTGGAAATACCTGGATGAGCACGCCATGTTTGCTGCCTGGAACCAACACCAGGGCTATTACGGCGAGGTCAATATCATTGGGCTCTTCAGCACCTTTCGCGTTACCTCGCATGTGAGTCTGCGTCAGGCGGTTGACCTGGTTGGGCCTGAGCGAATTCGTGGCGCAGTGAGCCTGGCGCACGCGGTTCTCAAAGGCATGGGTAATGCGCAGCCGCGCATCGGCGTTGCCGCGCTCAATCCCCATGGTGGGGAGGGCGGACTTTTTGGTGAGGAGGAAATCACCATCATTGCTCCCACGCTGGAGCAGCTGCGATCCGAGGGCTTGCCAACTTTAGGCCCGTACCCGTCAGATACCGTGTTTTTGAAGGCGCGAGCGGGTGATTTTGACGCTGTGGTCATCATGTACCACGATCAGGGCCAGATCGCCACCAAGTTGCTGGGTTTCAGTGAGGGTGTGACCCTGACCGGTGGCTTAAAAACAATTTACACCACGCCTGCGCACGGCACGGCTTATGACATCGTGGGGCAGAACAAAGCCAACCCTGGCGCCATGATCAAGGCTTTTGAAGTGGCGACGCGTCTGGCGGCTCAACGCCGAAGCGGCGCTCCCAGTCCTCAACCTCGCTGAGATTCAAGGCCTGTGCGTAGGCGTGGGCATCCAGGCTGTTGTCCAGAAGACCCTGTACGTCGCCCCCCAGCAGCCTGCGCATATTGGCTTGTAGCGCATGACCAAAACTTGCCCGGGCCAGCGCAGGGTAAATGCCAATTGAAATACCTGAGCGCGCCCAGTCCATTGGTGACAAGGCTTGCAGTCGCGGGTCAACACTCATGTTGACCATGCAGGGCGCATTGACGTGTTCTGCGATTTTTTCAATCTGCTCCAGCAACTCTGGGCTGCTTTTGAGCTCGATGAAAACAGCCTCGGCACCCGCGCTGACAAAGTCACGCGCCCGGCTGATTGCGGCCTGCAGGCCGTGCATACCGGCGGCGTCGGTGCGCCCGATGATCATCAGGGGTGAGTGGCTGTCCTGCCGTGCGGCACATGCCGCTTCGATACGTTTAACGGCTTCGGCGTGCGCCAGCACCGCACGCGCCCCTGGCAACTGCGCACAGCGCTTGGGCGTGAGCTGGTCCTCAATGTGGATCGCAGCGATACCGCTGGCTTCAAGCGCGCGCACGGTGCGACGGATGTTGACCACACTGCCATAACCGGTGTCGGCATCGCAGATCAAAGGCAGCGTGCTGCACTGGTTGAGTCGTCCCAGATGGTCGGCCAGCAGGGTTAAGTCCACCAGTCCCACGTCAGGCTCACCCAGCAAACAGGCCGACACCGCGTTACCCGAGATGTAGGCGGCCTGGACATTAAAGGGCTCAATCAGCCTTAGGCCAAAGCCGTCATAGACACCCGGTGCCATGACCGCTTGTTTTTGCGCAAGCAGGGCACGCAGCGCCTGGCGCTTTCCCGTATTGGAGATTGGCTGTGGAGTGGTCATTTGGGCGGAGGCTGGCAGGTTTGGCGCATCAAGTCGAAGGCGTTGGCCATCCTTTATTTTGCGAGAGAAAAGGCAGCAAGCCACCCGCAGAAACGATTTGCAGCAGCACGCCCGAGAGCCCCAAGCCTTGCCAGGCCGTCCCGCCTTGCGGCGTGATGGTGCCTGCAGCCAGGTCTACGTCGAGGGCCTGACCGCTCTGAATAGTTTGCGTTTGGGCGGTGATCAAGGCCAGTCCGTTATTCAAGGCGTTGCGATAAAAAGCCCGCGCAAAAGAAGGTGCAACCACCACAGCCACGCCCATCTCGCGCAGAATTTGCGCCGCTTGCTCGCGCGAGGAGTTGATGCCAAAGTCTGCGCCTGCAACCAGCACGATCGCTTGTCCAGCTTGGCGATATTCAGACGCCTTGGTGGCAAAGCCAGGCTCAAGCCTCTCAAAAGCGTGTGCCGCCACAAAAGCGTTATTTTTTCCCGGCATGTATTTGCTGGAACAATGAATGTCGGTGTTGACCCGATCGCCCAATTGCAGGGCTACGCCGTGAATGATGGTGTTCACAGATCGCTCCAGTTCACATGGTCAATGTCACGCGGGTCGGTGATCACGCCACGCAAGGCGGAAGCCGCCACGGTGGCTGCAGAGCCCAGCCAGATTTCCGCGTTGTCGTTGCCCAGTCGGCCCTTGAAATTGCGGTTGGCTGAGGAGATCACCGCTTGCCCATCGCCCGGCGTGAAATGTCCGGTGACACTGATACAAGTGCCGCACCCCGCCGACTCAAATGCCGCACCCGCTGAGACGATGGTCTCAATCAGGCCTTCGCGAGCGGCTTTCAGATAGATGTCGCGCGAGGCAGGCGTGACAATCATGCGCACACCCGGCGCGAGGCGGTGTCCTTTGAGCACGGCCGCGACCTGGCGGATGTCTTCCAGGCGCCCATTGGTGCAGGTACCCACCAGAGCCGCCTGAATTTTTTGGCCAGCGACATCACCGACATTGACGATGTCATCAACCTCGTGGCGCCTGGCCACCTGTGGCGAGAGCGAATCGATGTCGACCGTGATTTTTCGCGCGTATGTCGCGTCGGCATCGGCACTCACAGGCTTGGGATCACGCGCGCCATGGGCGCGCAACCAGTCCAGCGTTTTGGCGTCAGCCTCGAGCAGCGTGGCTTTAGCACCGAGTTCGGCGGCGTGATTGCACAGCGTCATTCGCCCATCGATTTTCATGGCCTGTACCGCACTGCCGGTGTATTCGATGGCCTGGTAGTTGGCGCCGTCTGCTCCGAGCCGCCCCAGCATGTGCAGCGTGATGTCTTTGGCCCACACACCCGGCTGCAAGCGGCCGTTGAGTGTGACGTGGATGCTGGTGGGCACTTGAAACCAGAGCTTGCCAAAGGCCATCACCGCCGTGATGTCCGTGCCTTCCACGCCGATACCCAGTGCATTGAACGCGCCATAGGTCACCGAGTGGCTGTCGGTCCCGACAACCAGATCACCGGCACTGACATGGCCTTTTTCAGGCAGCAGCTGATGGCAGATCCCTTCGCCGATGTCATAAATCTGCGCACCGTGTTGTTGTGCAAAGCTGCGCATGCGATCGTGAATTTGCGCAGCTTCCAGGTGCGGCGGGGGTGAGTAGTGGTCCAGCACCAGCGCCGTACGGTCAACAAAACGCAACGGCGCCTCACCTAAGCTTGACAGCGCCTTCATCGCGCCCGGCGCCCGGGCGTCAGTCAACATTGCAAAGTCGATATCGGCGACCACAAAGTCGCCTGGTTTGCAGTGACTTTGCCCAGCGTGTGCTGCAAGAATCTTTTCGACAATGGTGTGTGGCACGCGCTTCTTCCCCGAAAATCGAGACAGACGCTGGCTAAGCTCAGCCAGTCAACACGCCAACGCATCGATCAAGCCTCAGCTATGAAAAACACCCAAGCGATCCTGTCACTAAAAGACATTGAGTCTGTATTGTCCCCGGATTTTCAGCCCTGGGGCGAGACCCTGTTCGGGGGCTTTGAGCGCTTTGAATGCGAAGGTGCTGGCGCTGTCATTCGGGGTGTCAAGGGCGGGCAAGGCCCGGTGCTGATGTTGATCCACGGTAACCCTTTGACCCATGCGAGTTGGCACAAAATTGCGCCCAGCCTGGCCCAACACTTCACCGTGATTGCCGCGGATATTCGTGGCTATGGTGACAGCAGCAAACCCGATGGCGGTGATGATCATTCGGGCTATTCATTTCGCGCCATGTCCGAGGATTTTGTGGCGGTTGCCAAACACTTTGGCGTTGAGCGCATGGCTGTGGTCGGGCATGACCGGGGCGCACGGATCGGTTTTCGCATGTGCCTGGACCATCCTGAGTTAGTGTCTGCGTTTGTCGCACTCGATATTGTTCCCACCTACAACGTGCTCAGCAGCGTGACCATGGGTTGGGGCCTGGAGTCTTACCACTGGTTTTTCATGGCGCAGAAATACCCCTTCCCAGAGAAGCTCTTGTGCGCAGATCTGAATTACTACATCCAGTACAAACTCAATAAAAAAGGTGTGGGCCTGCAGATTTTTTCTCCCCAGGCCATGGCCGAGTACGTGCGTTGCACAACGCCCGAGCAAATTCATGCGGTGTGCGAAGACTACCGGGCCACGGTCAGCGTTGACTTGGCCATGGACACCGCTGACCTTGGCAAGAAAAAGATCGGCTGCCCCGTAATGGTTCTGTGGGGCAGCAACAGTCACTGCGGCCGCCACTTCAAGCCCATGCAGGCCTGGGCTCAATGGGCGGATCAACTTGAAGGCTGCGACATCCCAACAGGCCACTACCCGGCAGAGCAAAGCCCGGAGCTTGTCTACAAAGCCCTGTGGTCCTTTTTTGAGCGCCATGCTTAACTGGATTTCTGCAGCCGCGGCCAAAGCG
>JAURGS010000180.1 GCA_030833685.1 Rhodoferax sp.
CGGTTGACATGAACCCCGGGTCGTAGGTGAACATGCCGCTTTCACCATAGAGTTTTCGAATGTCAATGACATCAGGCCCGATGTTGCCGCTGTAGATCGGTAAGTCAATGCTGGGCTTGCCGGAGGAAAAGGACAGGGTGGCTTTGTTGTTGGATGCTTTCATAACTACCTCTTAATCATTTTTTCTTAACATGTGGATGACTTCGGCCACAGCTGGGCTGACTAGTTCAGGATCGACCTCGGTGATGGTCTTACGCCCTAGGTGCACATCAAGCAGATCGTTATCGCTCAAGTTCATGAGACAGCTTAAGGCATCCGCCTGCGCAACAGTTAGCGTGTTCTCATGTCGCCTGAAAAACCGGGCGATAAACAAGTCATTCTCCAGCAAACCCCGCCGGCAGCGCCATTTGAGTTTACTCAGGCTGCGTTGATCGACGGTTGGAGTCAGCTTGGCTTGCATGGACGGGCACTGTTCGTGGCTCAAATGGCTCTTCGAACCATCAGTTCCTTGATTTTTCCAATGGCGGCCGTGGGGTTCAGTCCCTTGGGGCACACATCCACACAATTCATGATGGTCGTACACCTGAAGAGTCGGTAGGGATCTTCCAGATTGTCCAAGCGCTCGCTTGTCGCCTGGTCGCGACTATCGGCGATAAAGCGGTAGGCCTGAAGCAGCCCAGCCGGGCCCACGAATTTGTCAGGGTTCCACCAAAACACGGGACACGCTGTGGAGCAACTGGCACAAAGAATACATTCGTACAAGCCATTGAGTTCCTCGCGCTCCTGCGGGCTTTGCAGCCGCTCTTTCTCCGGTGGCCGGGTTTCGTTGACCAGGTACGGCTTGATCGAGTGGTATTGCTTGAAAAACAAGGTCATGTCCACGATCAGGTCGCGTATCACTGGCAGTCCGGGCAAGGGCTTCAGCACGATGGTCTCGGGCAATGTGCGCAGGTTGGTCAAGCAGGCCAGGCCGTTTTTGCCATTGATGTTCATGGCATCCGAGCCGCACACGCCCTCGCGGCAGGAGCGACGGAAGGATAGTGAAGGATCTAGGGCCTTGAGCTTGATCAGTGCATCGAGCAACATGCGTTCATGGCCATCGAGCTGAACCTCCAGGGTCTGCATATAAGGCTTGGCATCGGTATCGGGATCGTATCGGTAGATCTTGAACGTGCGTTTTTGCATGATGGGTTCACTCTTAGGGTTCTGGTCCGGCGGGGAATAAGGGGTGGAGAAGTTAGCCTCGGCGAAATCTTAGAAGGTACGAACTTTGGGCGGGACCGACTCAACCGTCAATGGCTGAAGATTGACCGGCTTATAGCTCAGACTGTTATTGGCGCTATGCCAAAGAGAGTGCTTCATCCATTCCTTGTCATTGCGCCCAAGAGGGAATTCGGCATCATCCGCGCCACGCTCATAGTCCTCTACGGTGTGCGCTCCACGGCACTCCTTACGTGCGGCTGCTGAAGTCATGGTGGATTGAGCCGCTTCGATCAGGTTTTCAACCTCCAGAGCTTCAATGCGCGCAGTATTGAAAACCTTGGATTTATCCTTCAGCGAAATATGGCCCACCCGCTCGCGGATCGCGTTGATTTTGCTGACCCCCTCCTGCATGCTGGCTTGCGTTCGAAACACACCGGCGTGCTGCTGCATGGTGGTGCGAATATCACCCGCGACATCCTGAGAGTATTCGCCGGAGGTACTGGTATCGAGTCGGCTTAGACGGGCCCGGCTGAGGTCGCTGGCGTTCGCCGGGAGTGTTTTGTGGGCTTTGTTGGCCTGGTTGTAGGCAACAATGTGGTTGCCGGCTGCCTTGCCAAAAACTATCAGATCCAGCAAAGAGTTGGTGCCCAGGCGATTGGCGCCATGCACGCTGACGCAGGAGCATTCACCGACCGCATACAAGCCATTGACGACGCCTTGACCGCCCTGGCCATCCGGAACCACGACCTGGCCATTGACATTGGTGGGGATACCGCCCATCTGATAGTGAATGGTGGGGACGACCGGAATCGCCTCGCGAGTGATGTCGACATTGGCAAAATTGATGCCGATTTCGAACACTGAAGGTAGCCGTTTATGGATGGTGTCAGCGCCCAGGTGGTCTAGCTTGAGTAACACGTAATCCTTGTTGGGTCCGCAGCCGCGACCCTCCTTGATTTCCTGGTCCATGCAACGGGAAACAAAGTCGCGGGGCGCCAGATCCTTGAGGGTCGGTGCATAACGCTCCATGAAGCGTTCGCCCTGGTTGTTGAGCAGAATTGCGCCCTCACCACGACAGCCCTCGGTCAGCAGTACGCCAGCGCCTGCGACGCCTGTAGGATGGAATTGCCAGAACTCCATATCTTGCAGGGGAATGCCGGCTCGCGCAGCCATTCCAAGCCCGTCACCCGTGTTGATAAAGGCATTGGTGGAGGCGGCAAAAATTCGACCAGCACCTCCGGTGGCCAATAGAACGGTTTTGGCCTGCAGAATATGCAGATCGCCCGTTTCCATTTCCAAGGCAGTCAGGCCAACGACATCACCATCCGCGTCACGGATCAGGTCCAGTGCCATCCATTCCACAAAAAACTGGGTACGTGCGGCCACGTTTTGTTGGTAAAGGGTATGGAGCAGGGCATGACCGGTGCGATCAGCTGCAGCGCAAGCACGCTGAACTGGCTTTTCACCGTAATTCGCAGTGTGTCCCCCAAAGGGTCTTTGGTAGATGGTTCCGTCAGGATTGCGGTCAAAGGGCATGCCCATGTGTTCCAGCTCATACACCACTTTGGGTGCTTCACGGCACATGAACTCGATTGCATCCTGGTCGCCCAACCAGTCTGAACCCTTGACCGTGTCATAAAAATGATAGTGCCAGTTGTCTTCGGACATATTGCCCAGGGAGGCGCCAATGCCGCCCTGAGCGGCGACGGTATGGGAACGGGTAGGGAAAACCTTGGAAAGGACCGCCACATTGAGGCCGGCTCGGGCGAGTTGCAAGGAGGCGCGCATGCCGGCACCGCCGGCCCCGACGATCACGACATCAAACTTACGTTGAGACACAGATTGCGAGGAATAAGACATCAGAGTCTCCAGAGAACTTCAATAGCCCAGCCGGCGCAACCGACCAGCCAGACAATGGTGAACACCAACAAGGAAAGACGAAGCCAGACCGGTTTGATGTAATCCATCCAGATGTCACGGACACCCACCCAGGCGTGCCAGGCCAACGCCACAATCATGGAGAAGGTGAGAAACTTCATCCACTGTGGCGCGAAAATTCCGGCCCAGCTTGGGTAGTCAATTGGCCCTTTGATGAGCAATACCTGGACGAGGACTGCCAATGTGTAAAGGGCCATCAGAACGGCAGTGGCACGTTGGACGATCCAGTCGCGTAACCCGTAGTGGGCACCAACGACAATGCGTTTGGATCCGTAGTTGACAGACATTTGAGTTTTCCTGGTCCTAAAAGTGGGGCGATAAAGAATGGGCTCGCGTCAATACAAATTGAATAGTTTGGCACCGAGCAGAACGGTAGTCAGCAGGCTGAGCACCAGGGTCAGGAGTGCCGAGTTCCTGCCAAATTCCTTGGTCACTGCGTGGGCGGCATCCATCACCAGGTGACGTAGTCCGGCGATCAGATGGTGAAGGAAAGCCCAGATCAGAGCCAGGGCAAGCAGTTTGAAAATAGCGCCGGGCAGGCCCAGAGCGCCTTGGCTGAACACAGCGCTCAGTCGAGCGTGCGAGTATTCGGAGGACACAGAAAGGTCAAATGTCCAAACCACCAGGGGCAAGAGAAAGAAGATCAGTGCGCCACTGATGCGATGCAGGATGGAAACCCATCCGGCCAGTGGCAAGCGATAGCTGGGCAAGTCGCTCAAGGCGTTGATATTGCGGAATTCGGTGCGAGACCTGGTTGGAGTGGGCTGCGATGTCATGGCGGGCATTTCCTCACTGGATTTCAGTGACAATTGATCTTCGAAAGGCCGATTCTAGGGCCATGAATACCCCCGGAGGGGATGGCGGAAGTCGCTCTGGTGTTTTGCATCTCGTTAAGAACCTCAGTTCAGTTCAAGTCGTTTCGGTAGTGGTGACTATCGGTCAAATAAAGGCCACGTCGCAATTCCATGGGTAGATCGTTGTAGGTGTAAGCAACCCGTTCCACACTGAGCAAAGGCGTAGCCAAGTCGATTTTTAGCAAACCGGCCTGCTCAGGATCGGGCAGGACAGCACGAATTTTTTCCTCGGCTCTCACCATGCGAACGCCAAACTCGGTTTCAAACAAGGCATACATCGGACCCCGATACTCACGAAGCCGCTCCGCAGTGAGGCCCTTGAAGGGGGTGGCCGGCAACCACAGATCCTCCAGGATGGTGGGGCGACCGGCGAAGGAAAGGACCCGGCTTACCTGCAACACGCTGTCGCCGCTACGCAAGTCCAGCAAGCGGGCTATCGAGGCTGGGGCACGCAACCTTTTGCAGTCGATGATGTCGCGGGTGGCGGGCAACTCAGCGGCCAGTTCGCCATGGTCGGGCCTGAGATGCAAAAAACGATACTGGACGCGCTGCTCGGCGTGGGTGGCAACGAATGTCCCCTTGCCTTGTCGGCGCAGCAGGAGATTTTCGGCAGCAAGTTCATCGATGGCCTTGCGCACTGTTCCCTGGCTGACTCGGTAGCGCACCGCCAAATCCATCTCGCTGGGAATCACTTCGCCTGGCCGCCATTCCCCACTTTGCAGGCTTTGCAGAATAAGGTCCTTGATCTGGCGATACAGCGGGCTGAAGGCTGGCGTGGCTCCGATGGGGCGTGGGTTTTCCAGCCGGCCGGACTCGGTTTTGGTATTTTCGGCGGGTAGCTGATCGGAAGTCATACCTTGGCATGGAGGGGCAGCGGACGATTAGCCAATCATATCTTATATAAGATAGAAGATTAATTGATTTCAAGCTGTTTTCGCGCTACACTCGTCAGTTCAGATTGACCTGGCCAAGCTCTGTGCCGCTGGCCCTGGTCGACCCTTAG
>JAURGS010000181.1 GCA_030833685.1 Rhodoferax sp.
CTAACAGACGCAACACACCCTGTCGGTCAGGCCGTGTCACGCGAAGATGAAACCACCGAATATGAAATCACCCATCCACGACCAGCCGGGATGGAATTTCTGGATGAGCGCTACGGTAAAAACCCGGTGATGATGGTCGCTATCCCGCTGCGGGCTAGCGATGGTTCTCTGGTGGGTATCGTCTGCAACTTCATGGCGCAGGGAATGCGGACGCCATCGAGTGACAGAAAAGCCCTCGCCGAGGCGTTCTCAAGCGCTGCAGCGGTCGCCATTGATCAACAGAGACTGCTCGAGGCCCAAAAAGCGTTGATGGACTCCATGATCAAGATCATGGCTGGCGCAATCGACGCGAAGAGCCCTTATACCGGTGGGCACTGCGAGCGCGTTCCCGAGCTGGGCATCATGCTTGCCGAGGCGGCAAGCAAAGCTGAGCAAGGGCCTTTGGCGAACTTCGCCTTCAAAACGGAGGAGGAATGGCGTGAGTTCAGGATTGGAGCTTGGCTACATGATTGCGGCAAAGTCACCACGCCAGAGTATGTCGTTGATAAAGCGACCAAGTTGGAAACGATCAACAACCGAATCCATGAGATCCGAACCCGCTTTGAAATTATTCTGCGTGATGCCCGAATCGAGGCCTTGGAGGCCGTCGCCGCAGGCATAGCACCCAACGAAGCCGCGGCAGAATTCACACGCAAAAGAGATCAGCTGATCGATGACTTCTCCTTTGTTGCGCAGTGCAACCTGGGCGGCGAGTTCATGTCAGCGCCGCATCTTGAACGGCTGCGAAAAATTGCCACCACGCCCTGGGTCAGGCATTTTGACGATCGCCTGGGGCTGTCTGAGGAAGAGCTCAAACGGTATCGAGATGAGCCCGTGGCCTCTTTGCCAACCCAGGAGACCTTGCTGAGTGATAAGCCGCACCACATCATCGCCAGAACAGATACCCGTGTGCTGGATCCGAAACATGGCTTTAAGGTGGATGTGCCAAAGCACCTTTACAACCACGGCGAGTTGTACAACCTGAGCATCGGCAGGGGCACGCTAACAGAGGAAGAACGCTTCAAAATCAATGAGCACGTAATCCACAGCTTGGTGATGCTTGAGCACCTGCCGCTACCGAAAAATCTTCGCCGTGTTCCAGAGTACGCAGGTACTCACCACGAAAACCTTAAGGGCACCGGCTATCCGCGCCGACTCAATGCAGACCAGTTAACCGTTCCCATGAGGATCATGGCGATCGCTGATGTCTTTGAAGCGCTAACTGCATGCGACCGACCCTACAAAAAAGCCAAGACGCTGAGTGAATCCATCAAGATCCTCGCGTTCATGAAGAAAGACGGACATATTGATCCGGATTTGTTTGACCTTTTTCTATCTTCGGGTGTGTACCGGCAATACGCCGAGCGCTACCTCTTACCCGAGCAGATCGACACGGTCGACATTGAGCAATACCTGCACTGACCTGGTAACTGTCAAAAACGTGCCTGGCCCGCGCGAAGTCTCAGCGCGCTAATTTGAAAGCGGCATCAATCGCAATCGGATAAAGATGGTGCGCGGGGGGGGACTCGAACCCCCACACTGTTGCCAGCGTCAGGACCTAAACCTGGTGCGTCTACCAATTTCGCCACCCGCGCAAAGGGTCTGAGGTCAGGGGCGCGATTCTACCTTCGGGCATCCATCGCCCTGTGAAATTGATCGCAAAATGCGCCGATCGGCGAGGCTCTTCACCTTGACAAATCTAGTACAGTCTCGCCCTTGAACTCCAACGCACAACCCCACCACCCCTACGCCGTTGCCAATGCTGTCCCAGCCCTGCTGGCCATCATGGTTTCGGTGGCTCTGGGCTCTTTGGACACGGCAATCGCCAACACGGCCTTACCCGCGATCAGCGCAGATCTGAAGGTCGATGCTGCGGCCTCGGTCTGGGTTGTCAATGCGTACCAGTTGGCTGTTGTGGCCGTGCTGCTGCCCCTGGCAGCCTTGGGTGACGTCTGGAGCCCCAGGCGGGTTTTTTTGATCGGGCTGATCGTTTTTATCGTTGGATCGCTGGCCTGCGCGGTATCACCCACACTTGAATTTCTGGCTGCCTCCAGAGCCTTGCAAGGCATTGGAGCCGGTGGCATCATGGCTGTCAACCTGGCCTTGGTGAAATTGATTTTTCTGCCCCATCAACTTGGCCGAGGCGTTGGCCTGAACGCCTTTGTTGTGGGTATCGGCTTCAGCCTGGGCCCAACAGTCGCCTCGCTCATCCTCTCGGTAGCTGATTGGCCCTGGCTGTTCGCCATCAATGTTCCGATCGGCCTGCTTGGGCTGCTGCTGGGGCTAAAGTCGATTCCAAAAGACCATGGCCGACTAGAGGGTCACCGTTTTGATCCCTGGATGGCGCTGCTCGCAGCAATCACTTTTGCTGCCTTTATTTCGTCTCTGACGACAGCGGCCCAGAATGAGTCCCTACTGGTAATTGGCGCGTCGATCGGCGTGTGTGTGATCAGCGCTTTGGCATTGCTCAAACGTCAAGTTGGTCATCCTGCGCCGATGTTTCCGGTGGACTTGCTCGCACGCCCCATGTTTCGCCTATCGGTGCTCACCTCGATATGCTCGTTCGCCACACAAGGCCTGGCTTTTGTATCGCTTCCGTTCTACTTTGAAACAGTTTTGCATCGCGACCCAATTCAGACCGGATTTTTAATGACCAGCTGGGCTATCGTCGTCGCCCTGCTGGCCCCGTTTGCAGGGCGCTGGTCTGACCGTTATCCACCAGCTGCCATGGGCAGTTTGGGCATGGTTATTTTGAGTCTCGGCATGTTTTCTCTGGCCATCATGTCTGCCGAGACATCTGCTGGTTCAATCGTTATGCGCATGGCTGTGTGCGGGCTTGGATTTGCTTTGTTTCAAAGCCCCAACCTCAAAGCGATCATGTCAAGTGCGCCCAACCAGCGAGCCAGCGGTGCAAGTGGCATGGTGGCCATGGCCAGACTCACTGGGCAGACCAGCGGTGCAGCCCTGGTGGCCTTATGCCTGAACCTCGGCGGCAATGCGGGGGCAACCTGGGCAATCGGTCTGGGCGCGTTGACTGCCGCAATGGCAGCGGGGTTCAGCATGGTTCGTCTGTGGACAAAATGAAAGCCACGACCGTCCACCATTACGAAAACTTTCCTGTTGCCTCATGGCTGTGCCCAGCCCGTTTGCGAGCACCGATTTCTGCAATCTATCACTTTGCCAGGACTGCCGACGACCTGGCCGATGAGGGAACGCCAAGTGCAGATCAACGCTTGCGAGATCTTTCTGATTTTCGATCGGACCTCCATGCGGTAAGCCAGGGTCTGAGGCCAACAGCCCAGTGGCTAAGCGTTTTTGAGCCACTGGCTCAGGTGATAGCGCAATGGGAATTGCCGATTGCACCTCTACACGCCCTGCTCGACGCCTTTGAACAAGATGTGCGCATGACAGCAGCAGCCCGGCGTTATCAGGATGACAGCGAACTCATAGACTACTGCGCGAAATCGGCCAACCCGATCGGTCGCATGCTCTTGCATCTGTACGGCGTTGACGATGAGACCTCGCTGTCTCAGAGTGATGCCATTTGCAGCGCACTGCAGTTGATCAATTTTTGGCAAGACCTTCGCCTTGACCTGAGTCGTGGGCGCGTATACCCCAGTGTGCAGACGATGGAAAGATTCGAGGTGAGTCTGAGTGCGCTTGAGCCGCAAAGCACATCCCGCGGCGCTGCAGCCATGCTTAGAGCCTATGTTGACGATGCTAGGCAGCGCATGCTGCTGGGCGCGCCATTGGCTAAGCATCTGAGAGGCAGAATCGGCTGGGAGTTGCGTGCCGTGGTTCAGGGCGGGCTGCGCATTGCACAAAAAATCGAACAGATTGAGTACGCCACCTGGCAAACCAGGCCGATTCTCAAAACCCTTGATTGGCCTCCTATTTTTTGGCGTAGTCTGCGTATGCCCTAGGGCGCTGGGCTCAGGGTGGTGGCTGACCGAGAGCGGCGGCTACACCTTTATTGGCTAACTCATCCGCTAGTTCGTTGCCAGGATCGCCGTTATGCCCACGTACCCATCGCCACGAAATGTCATGAGGGCCATGGTTGACCAAGACGTCTAACTCTTGCCACAGGTCAGCGTTCTTGACGGGCTCCTTGCTGGCTGTGCGCCAGCCGCGCGCTTTCCAGCTGGGTAACCACTCGGTCATGCCTTTGAGCACGTATTGGCTGTCCACATGCAAGACAACCTTGCAGGGACGTTTAAGGGCCTTGAGCGCCTCAATCACGGCCTGCATCTCCATGCGGTTATTGGTGGTCTCCATAGCACCCCCGAAGAGCTGCTTTTGCGAATCTGAGGAACGCAATAAAACACCCCAGCCACCTGGACCCGGATTGCCCTTGCAAGCGCCATCGGTGTAAATGTCCACAGTATTCAATTGGGCTCCTCCCCTTTACGGGAATGGTCTGTAACCGCCTGGGCTCGATTCGCAACCGAAACCGGTGCGCCGGCAACGCGGGGTTTTTTCGCTCTAACCGGGCTGTGCAGGGTCATGCCGTGCAGCCGCTTGACAGCCACCAGCAAGTAAGCAGCCCCTAATATCGGCCACCAACGCCCACCGAGTCGATCCATAAAACCAAAACGCTCAAGCCAAGCCTGTGAACGCAGTGCCGGGCAAAAACAACCAAACTGGCTTTGCTCAGTGTCAAGCTCCAGATTGAGCAGACGCAGCCAGTCACGCAAACGCCAATTGCCCAAAGGCGAAAGACCTTGTGGCAAGAAGTCGCTTCCAAAACCTAAACGTTGATAAGCCTGGGAGCGCTTCTGGGCCAGCCCCCAAAGGCTGATCGGATTGAACCCACAGATGATGACTCTGCCCTCTGGAACCAGAACGCGCGCCGCCTCTCGCAAAACGCCATGAGGATCGGAGTCCAGCTCCAAGGTGTGCGGCATCACAACCAAATCCAGACTTTGTTCAGGAAAGGGC
>JAURGS010000182.1 GCA_030833685.1 Rhodoferax sp.
CGAAATGCGCTTCGACCCCAAGGACATCGTGCCGCACCTTTTTGCCGAAACCGACCCCGGCTTTGCCGAACGTTGCCGCCCGGGAGATGTGATCGTCACCGGGCGCAATTTCGGCATGGGGCCGAAGATGCAGGGCTACATTGCAATGCAGGCGCTCGGCCTGGGGCTGGTGTGCGAATCGATGCCCTTTCTTGCTTACCGCGAGGCCATCGGCCTGGGCCTGCCGGTGCTGATCGATTGCCCTGGCATCAGCGAAACGTGCGCCACAGGCGATGAGATCGAGGTCGATTACCTGACCGGCCGGTTTACCAACCACACGCGTGGCACCACGGTGCAGCTGCCACCGGTGCCGGAAGGTCTGCGCGAGATTGTCGAGATGGGCGGCACCAACAATTGGCTCAAACGCTGGTGGGCCAGCCATACTGCCGCCCGCGCCGCGCCGGCGTCCTGAGCCATCGGCCGCATAGGCCATCCTTCCAACGGTCCTGAAGGTGTGCTTGGTCTTGAGCGTATCGGCACGCGCCACCTCAGCGCGGGCATTATCAGGTCGAGCAGTTACTTAATGTTAAGGTAGGCTGTTTAAACGGGGGCACTGATGCCCAGCAATTACTCTCGCCAAGCTCACCTGCTAGCTCCGTAATGCTCTAAGAAAATGATGAGACTCGTAGCCTGGTGCCTGAAGGTCAAAGCCAAGTAAGCGGCTCAAGCCTCAGCAAGACACTCAATTCCAGATCATCGTGCTTAAACAAGGCTTAGCGTGATTTCATCATTTGCGTGTAGGCCTGTGCGAACGCGGGGCCACTCTCGGCCAAAGCTATCCCGCCCTGCCAAAACGAGTGCTGTTGCCAGGGCAAAGCAAATTTGTCAGTCAAGTCATTGATTTCTGCCACGTATCGGCTTGAGTCCTTTGCCAACACTGACTCCATCTTTTCATAGTCAGGGAAATGCTCGAAAGCCGTCTGCCAAATGGCACGCCCGCACAAATAGCCACTAGCCTGAGCCCGGTAGGCATAAGTGAGTGTCCGCGCGAAATCTTCGGGCCCTGCCCCTGCTGACAAGACCACCCAAGGTTTGGGCGTAATGGCCCCCATCTCGTCAAACAAGGCTTGCACCGTACCAGCTTGTGGGCCGTGAGGATCTGGCACGCCAGTATGTGGTGCAGGTGGCTCGAGTTTGTAGATGTCCACACCAAAATCTGGCGAGGCGAAATCCCTGACCGAGTCAAGCACTAAGCGTGCACGGTTTTGCTGCACATGGGCCGGATCCTCACCGGGCAAGGGGTAGATTAGGAGTTCGAGCAGCAGCACGATGTCGTGTTGACGGCAAGCCTCACCTACTTGCCGCACCACCGCCTGCTGATGCGCCCGCACCGCGGGGTCAGCATCTGGCCGATACCAGGCGAGGAACTTAACCGCATCGCCCCCAATGCGGCGAATCTTCTCCACCGACCAGTGCGGAATGCATTCGGTGCGCCGCCCTTGCGGACTGTTCTGCGTCACGTGGTGCTCGAGTGAGAGACAGAGACCCACAGAGGGCGGCATCACCCCAATGCAGGCGGGATAGGCGTAATTCGGGTCGAGTAGCATGGCCGACGCATCGGGCGCAAGATGACGCGTGACGGCCGCTTTGACCCGCGCTACGTCTTCATATGGCGCCTCAGCTACACCTTTGCGTTCGGCGATGGGTTGCATGAGCGGGGTGCGCTGGTCAATGGCGATCATCTTCCAGCGCCCGCCCGCATCGGCTAGTCGGCGCATGCCCCACCATTTACCGGGTTGAAGGTATTGCATGGCCATTTCCTTTTCTAAGAGCTGTGGTTTGTTCGTGTGTAGGCAAGCATGCCCATCCTGTGCCGAGTTTGCATTTCGCCGCTGCTGCCGCGCTGCCATAGCGCGCGGCCTCTATCCAGTCCGCGCCCTGACCCAAGGCCAGCGCATAGGCGCCGTGAAACACATCACCTGCGCCGGTAGTATCCACCGCCTCGACGCGTGGGGTGGGAATTTCGTGCCACTGCCCGTTGACCACAAACCAGCTGCCCAGTTCGCCGCGGGTGACGGCCATAATGCCGGGGTGATCAGCCGCTGCGGCCAAGAGGGCGGCACGTAAATCAGACTCGGGGCGCCAACTACGCAAGCCTCGCTCTGAAAAAATCACATGGTTGGCCAAGGGCAACAAGGTCTGCAGAGCCTGGGCACTGCCCGCATCGGCATCGAGCACCCGAGGCAAGCCGCGCTCGCGCGCCTCGAAGAGCAAGCGCTCAGCCCCCGCCACCCAGCGAAAGTCCACATGCACGGCTTGCGTGTCATCGAGTCTGTCCAAGGCCAGCCAGGAGGGATCCTCATCCAATCCAGTATCAAGCACTGCCAGCATGCGCTCGCCCACTGGGTCAACCCAAATGGCTGCGAGCGGCGTGGCACCACCATGAACACGCCGAACCTCTGGGTGAACTCCCGCCTGCTCCAAAGCCCGAATCAGTTCCAGACCATCGGCATCATCGCCCACCCGACCCCAGTACTCGGCCTGTCCGCCCAAACGGGCAATGCTTGCCGAAGCGGTAGCGGCCATGCCGCCGTAGACCACTCGCAAGCGCCTCGCTGTCACCTTTTGGGGCTCGCGCGGCAAATAGTCGAGCTCAAATACCAAATCCTTGACCGCAATGCCCAAGCAGACCACGCGCGTCATGGCCAACGCACTCCTGTGGTCGCGTCAAACACGTGCTGTTGCGTCGCCGGCCAATTCACCCGACAAGACTGCCCCGGGCGCCACTCGGTCTCCCCTGACACACGCGCCATCCAACGCCGTTCGGCCACGCGCACGCTCAGCAAAGTCTCGGCGCCCAGGGGTTCGACCAATTGAATTTCCCCGGGCAAGCCTTCTGTAACTTCAGATTGGTGTAAGCGTAAAGCTTCCGGACGAACGCCAAGCAGACAGGGACCAGCGCCTTGCGCAATTCCCGCTAAGCGATACCCGTTCGGAAGTTGGAATACACCTTGGGTACATGTGGCCTCCAACATATTCATCGGTGGCGAGCCCAGAAACTCAGCCACAAAAGCTGTGGCCGGCTGGTGGTAGAGCGCGTGTGGGGTGCCTACTTGCTCAATGCGCCCCTTGTTCATGACCACGATGCGGTCGGCCATGGTCATGGCCTCGACCTGATCGTGGGTGACGTAAATGGACGTCGTGCGCAGTCGCTGGTGCAGGGCTTTGATCTCTGAGCGCATGTCCACGCGCAATTTGGCATCAAGGTTTGAGAGCGGCTCGTCAAAAAGAAACACCCGGGGCTTGCGCACTATGGCTCGCCCCATCGCAACCCGCTGTCGCTGACCGCCGGAGAGCGCGCGCGGTCGGCGTTCAAGCAAGTGGGCAATTTGCAAAATTTCGGCGGCGTCTTGAATCCGCTTGGCAATCTCATCGGCAGGCGTGCCGCGCATGCGCAAACCAAAGCCCATGTTCTGACGCACTGTCATGTGGGGGTAAAGGGCGTAGTCCTGAAACACCATAGCGATGTCGCGCTCACTCGGGTGCATGGTGTTGACGCGCACGCCCCCAATATGAATGTCACCAGCCTCAAACCCCTCAAGCCCGGCCACCATGCGCAACAAGGTGGATTTGCCACAGCCCGATGGCCCCACAAAGACCAAAAACTCACCCTCGTGAATGTCCACGCTCAACTCGGGAATCACCTCGGTGTCACCGTAACGCTTGCGCACGCGCTTGATGGAAACGCCGCTCATGAATACTCACTCCTGGAGAAAAAGTTGCGGCTTGATGCGCTCACCCCGCGCGAACTCGCCAAAAAGCCTGGCCAAGCCTTCCAAGGCGACCTTGGCGTCGACCAAACGCTCGCAGGCCGCCCGCTCGGACCGCAAGATAGCTAGGTTGGCCTCGAACTCCTGCAGCGGAAAGTAAAACGAGCGAATGTAGAAAAAGTCTTTGCGGCGAATTGGCTTACTCTCCTGTATTTGCCAGGCATCGGCTTCACCCAACTGCACCACCGCACCGAGCGGCTGCACCGACTCCAAGGCCTGCTGACGAGCCGCATCTTTGCCACTGCACTCGATCACCAGCGGATAGCGCTCACTCGGATCGATTTGATCAATCGTCTGAGCCCCCAGGCTGCTGGCAAAGGCGAGCCGAGTTGGGTTGGGGTCAAAAATTTCGAGCGGCCCGTAGTTCATCTGGCGCAGCACGAGCAATGCTCCTAG
Organism: Rhodoferax sp.; assembly: GCA_030833685.1. GTDB lineage: Bacteria > Pseudomonadota > Gammaproteobacteria > Burkholderiales > Burkholderiaceae_C > Rhodoferax. The sequence continues at coordinate 4,206 of JAURGS010000182.1, forward strand.
GCCAATTGGCCCAGCCCCGAGCACCAACACCCTCGAGGGATTGGGCAAGACCCGCTGGCTCAGGCGAACGCCGTGGCCCGCAGTGCCCAAGGTGTCGAGTAAGAGCGGTGCGAGGTGGGTGGGAATATCGTTAGGCACCGGGATGAGGCATTGCTCCGGCACGCACACCCACTCGGCGTACCCCCCGTGGCGCTGCCAACCGACCAAATCCGGCAACGCCTCGCACAACTGCGGGTAGCCCCCCACACAGCTCGGGCACTGTCCGCACCATTGGGGAATGTAGACCAGGCATCGCTGTCCATGCAAGGCATGGTCGGGTTGCACCACACGGCCCACGATCTCGTGCCCCGGCGTGAAAGACCAACCCTGCCGCCAGGGGCGCAAATCGCTACCGCAAAGGGAGCAGGCTCCCACTTGCAGCAGCACTTCGCCCGCCTTGGGTTGCGGGCGCTCGCCCTGGGCAATGCGGATGGAACCCCGCCCTTCAAACACGGCGTAATGCATCACCACCTCAACCTTTCACCGCGCCCGCGGCCAGTCCAGCGACCAATTTGCGCTGAATCAAGAGAGTTAGAAGAATGGGCGGCAAGGCAATGACCGTGGCAGCTGCCATCAATGCGCCCCAGTTTGTGACCCCCTCGCCAATGAAATTGAAAGACGCCACGATGGCCGTCTTTGAGCTGATGCCCGAGAGCGCGAGCGCGAACAAAAAATAATTCCAAGAAAAAATAAACGCCAGA
>JAURGS010000183.1 GCA_030833685.1 Rhodoferax sp.
TAATTTACCAAGGCGAAGATATGGCCGCACAGCAGCCTCATCCAAATCCAGCTTTTGCTGGCGCAGTCGCTCTGCCCAGAAGTGCCAGTCCCAGGCCTGAAAATCCTGCAACCCTGACAGTGCGACCAAAGCCTGGCGCTCAGCAAGTGCACGCTGGCGTGCTGGCTCCCACACGCGCAGCAGCAAGCCGCGGGCGGCTGCCACGCTGCCTGCCATGGTGTCTTGCAATGCGTAGTCCGCAAAACTGGCGTAGCCGAGCAATTGCGCCTGCTCCAGCCTGAGCGACAAAATTCTCTTAATGACTTCGTGGTTGTGGGTGGGGCCTTGGTTTTCCCCACGAGCACACCACGCGCGCCACATGCGCTCGCGTAGATCGCGACGCTCGGAGAACGTCATGAACGGCATTACCGAGGAGCGTGACAGCGTGAATGCATGCGCGTGGTCGGATGCGATGCCGCGTTCGCCAGCCAACTGGCGGGCTGCCTGACGCACAAACTCCGGCAAGCCGATCAATTCCTCATCGTTGTTCAGCACAAGGCAATAGGTCGATTCATCGGCTAACAAGCTTTGCGAGAACTGGGTGAACAAAGCCGCCAGGGTCTGGGTGTTTTGCGCAAATTGCTCGCGAGCTGGACCTTCCAGTTTGGCGCCTGCGCGCACGAAGTCCAGGTGATGGCGCTCCAGCACACGCAGACTTTCTCCATCCAGCGAAAGGCTGCTGCGGGCCTGGTGCAGGGCATCGATACGCTGAAAAAGGGCTCTGTTCTGGTAGAGCGCTGCCCCATGCGCGGCCAATCGTGGTGCGATGTCCTTTTCTATCAACTGGAGTTCTGGCGAGGTGTGCGACGCCTTCAAATTGGCAAATACGGCACCCACTCGCTTTAACAGACTGCCGCTGGACTCCAGCGCCAATACGGTGTTGTTGAAATCTGGCTCGCCAAGGTGTGAAGCGATTTGGTCCAGCTCAAGATTGTGCTCGGCGAAGGCGACATCAAATGCCTGCGCAAAATGGCTGGGTTTGATATCTGCGAATGGCGGCATCCCAAACGGCGTCTCCCATCGCTCAAGCAAAGGGTTGTGATCGCTCATGAGGGCACGCGGCTGAGAAACTGGTCCAAGTCTTTTTTCATCTTAATCCTGTCGGCGCTTCTGGTGTACATCATGTGGCCTGCATCGTAATAATGATGGCTGACGCGGCGCATGACAGCGGGGCTGACGTCAAGCTGGGACAAAGACCAGTCGCTCGCGCTGTAAGGGGTTCCCAAGTCGTAGCGGCCGCTGGCAACAAATACCTGAAGGTTGCTGTTTTTGCGCATGGCACGGGATAGGTCCGCGGAGGTGCTGACAAAGCCCATGAATTCATGCTCGTTGTCATCCGAACCACGGGTCCATTTCCATTTTTTATTCACTTCCATCGACAAAACTTGGTAGGGTGCGTCGCTGCTCAATCCCAGTCCCCGCGAAAAATAGTCCATGGCGGCCATAGTGAAGGCTGGCGTAATGGCCTCCATGCTGGGGTCAAACTCCCACTGCTGCGTTTGCTGCGCAGCCAGAGGGCCGGTGGCCCGCGCATCTAAGCGCCCAACCTGCAGACCCTGTTGGCGCATAGCCTCGAAGAAATAGGTTTGGTCGGTGATTCGAAGGTTTTTCTGGGCTATCAGCACTGAGTCCAAGCCAGTCAACTCCGCCAAACGCTGAGCAAGCTGGCTTCTTCTTTTGGCACTCAGCTGCGCGCCTTGGTGCAGCGCCGCAAGGTAGTCTTCTCTGACAAATTCTTCCGCAGCCTGGCGCGCATTTGCTGAGGATCGTCCCAGTGACCCCTTCAACAACCCATGGTATTGGGACACATTGGCAAACGCTGGCAAAAATAAGGCATAGGGCAAGTGGTTGCCATGACTGAAAACCAGGCTTTGCAAGTCCATGGCACAGGAGATCAACAACAAACCACTCAAGCTGATGCCCATGTTCTGGAGCTTATCAGCCAGCGCTGCGCTGCGCGTGGTGCCGTAACTCTCGCCGGCCAAATACACAGGGCTTGACCAACGCTTTTCTCGGGTTAGCCACAACCGAATAGCCTCAGCAAGGCACGCCACATCCCCATCCACAGATAGCACCTGCTTTTTGGCTTTTTCGCCCGCCGTGGTTGACCACCCGGTATGGGGCGGGTCGATGAATACCAAATCGAAATGGGTAAGCCAGGTATCCGGGTTCTCCTCCCATGAAAAGGGTGCCTTGGGAGAACTTGCGTCGTCTGGAACCACAACTCGCTGTGGCCCTAAAGCACCCATGTGCAACCAAATTGACGCCGAGCCTGGTCCACCATTGAATGCAAAACAAACCGGACGTGGGGCTGATACCTTGCCTTGGTCAAGGGTGTAGCTGATGGCCATGATCGCAGCCTGCGGATCCGCACCGCTGCCCAAGGCGTCGGGCGCCACGACCGGCAAGAAACTTGCCGCCGTTTTGTAGTTAAGCCGCTCACCCCCAACAACTACCTTGCCCGCCGCACAGACCGCAGGGCGGCCAAGCAGCTGCTCAACGTGCAGCAGGGCTTTCTTGTCCACATCCTCTGGCTTGCCCGATTCGGTGCGCGCGGCAGTCGTGTCACTCATGAGTTTCCTTTCAACGGGTGGTCAAAGGCACTAGGCCGCAAGGTATCTGCGCCGCAAGTGGTTTTGAAAGAATTCAGGATTCAGTGCCTGACCACTGGCTTGCACGGTCAAGTCATCTGTCGGCCAAAAGCTGGCCTGCTGCCAGATATGCTCACCTAGCCAGTTAAAGATGGGCTCGATCTTGCCTTGGGCGATGAGCAGGTCAAGGTCTGGCACGCTCTGACGCACACTCTCGAACCATTGCGCTGCGTACATGGCGCCCAGCGTGTAGCAAGGGAAGTAACCAAACATTCCCATGGGCCAATGGATATCCTGTAGCGGACCGTTTTGGAAATCGCCCTGGGTATCGATGCCCAGCAGCGACATCATTGCCTCATCCCAAAGCGCTGGTATGTCATCGGCCTGTATCTGGCCTTCAATCAGTTGCTTTTCAATGTCGTAACGCAGCAAGATGTGCGCCGGATAGCTCACCTCGTCAGCATCAACACGGATTTTCCCGGGCTTCACGCGGGTTAGCAGCATCGCCAGGTTATCGGGCTCGAACGCCGCCTGCTGGCCCAGATGCTCAGCAATCATGCCTGCAAGCCGCCGCAGAAACCCCGGGTGGCAGCCGAGTTGCATCTCAAAAAACAAGGATTGGCTCTCATGAATCGCCATGGAGCGGGCACGTGACGCTGGTTGACCCAACCAGGCCTTGGGTCGGCCCTGCTCGTATCTGGCATGCCCAGTCTCATGTATGGTGCCAAACATGCTACCCATGAAGTCTGCTTCGTTGAACCGGGTCGTGATGCGCACATCCTCTGGCACCCCGCCACAAAACGGATGGGCACTGACGTCTAGCCTGCCCGCCTCGAAATCGAAACCCAGCAGGCGCATCACCGCCTCACAGAGTTGTTTTTGCTTCTCAACAGGGAACGGCCCCGTCGGCTTGAGCACCTTGTCTGATTTTTGCTTGGCAGCGGCCTCCTGAATCAGCTGGGGCAGCCAGCTGCGCAGGTCGTTGAACACGACATCTAGCGCAGCGCTGTTCAGGCCAGGTTCAAACTGGTCCATCAAAGCGTCGTAAGGTGCAATGCCAAGCTTCTGTGACAAGGCGTGCGCCTTTTCACGAGACAGCCTGAGTACCTCACGAAAATTCGGCAAAAAGCCCTGCCAATCGTTGGCCGGCCGCTGGCTGCGCCAGGCGTGTTCGCATCTGGCGCCCGCAAGCTGCAAATCGCGAACAGCTTTCGCCTCCAGCGCGGTCAGGCTCAGCCAATGGCGACGCATCTCACGCAAATTGGCTTGCTGGCTCTCATCAAGCGCCTCGCCGCTGGCTGCTGCGAGCTGTTCAGCCATATCTTGAGGCGTCAGCAACTCATGCAGCAATACCGACATTTCGGCCATTGCGGCGGCACGGGCCTCGTTGCCTTTAGACGGCATACAAGCTGCACGATCCCAGCTGGCAATCGATTGCAAATGGCCAAGGTGATGGGCCTTGAGCCATCTGTCGGCCAACGCCTGGTAGCTACTTGCACCTTTGGGAATCAGGCTCATTGGGAATCCTCTGATAAAAGAGTCGATCGACAGTTAAGCGAGTGACAACCCGATTGGGGCCGCTTGTGCCTATGCACCCCAGCATGGTACTTTGTCTACTCAAGATGCGCGGATCCGCTTCCAACCCGACACCAACAATCGAGCCAAGCCCCGCAGCAACAGTAATGCAAAGATCGCCTCAATGACAGTGGCGAGAAACGCCCCGAGGCCCCCGAAGCGCTCAGAGCGCATGAAGAACTTGGCCTTTGCCCGGTCTCGCGCGATCTCAATACTGTCATAAAAGGTTGGCACCACAAGCAAAGTGAGCAAGGTGGCTGTCAAAACACCACCAATGATGGCAACTGCCAGAGGGCGATAGAACTCGCCTCCTTCGCCGTGGCCTATCGCTATGGGCATCATTCCGGCAATCAAGGCGAACGTTGTCATCAATATGGGCCTCAAGCGTAGGCGCCCAGCCTGCATCAGGGCAGCTTCCCGATCCTCCCCCTGCGCCTCCAGCCTACGGGTGCAGTCGAGCAACAAAATAGCGTTCTTGGCCACCAAGCCCATCAGCATGATGACGCCAATCAAACTCATCAAATTGAGCGTCCCGCCCGTTAACAAAAGAGCGATCACCACACCGATCAGGCTTAAGGGCAGAGACAACATGACTGCCATTGGCGCGGTAAAGGATCCGAATTGAATCACCAAAATCAGGTACATCAACCCAATACCCATCACCAAGGCGGTGATCATTTCACTGAAAACCTCTTGCTGATCGCGCCCTGCACCCCCAAGCGT